>CALCPT010000218.1 GCA_937897265.1 uncultured Alcaligenaceae bacterium | reverse complement strand
TGCCTTGGTGAGCCTCAGGCTTTCTCGAGGATCGCGGCCGCTCCCATTCCCCCTGCAGTGCATATGGATATCAGGCCGCGTCCCGAATTCTGGTTTTGCAGAAGCTTGGCGAGCGTGCCCAGAATGCGCGCCCCGGTCGCTGCGAACGGGTGGCCAAGCGCCAGCGAACTGCCTTTGACATTCAGGCGATTACGATCAATTGCTCCCAGCGGGCCGCTCAATCCGAGCGTCTCGCGGCAGAATTCGTCACTCTCCCATGCTTTCAGCGTGCACAACACCTGGGCTGCGAACGCTTCGTGGATTTCGTAGAAGTCGAAATCCTGCAAGATCAGCTTATTGCGCGCCAGCAGGCGTGGCACCGCGTACACCGGCGCCATCAGGTGCATCGCGATCATCCGCTCGAACAGCGCGGCGTCACTCTTGAGAAACGGGGCGGATTCGGCGGTACCGGCGTTGTTCACGAGAATGTCGACCGCACCCAACTCCGCTTTGACGCGATCGAACATGGCGGAAAACTCGAACTCGTGGCCGGGCGCGGCTTCGATCTTGATCTTCAGTCCGAAGCTGCCACGGAATGTGCCGTTACCGCCGGAACCAGGTCTCAGTTCCTTGCGCCAGACGACGATCAGTCCGGTCTGCTCGGTGGCCTGGATCGCCTGCCCGAGCATCTGGACTGTCACGATGCTGGCGCTCAGTCCGAGTCGATCAGCAAGTCCATCGATCTGCTCGGCGATGCAGCCACGCTGGAAAACCGCATCAGCTCGGCCATGCTCGCATCGCTCAAGAACATCGAGGCCAACATCAGCGGTCTGGCATCGCTGATCGTGCGCGGTGATGGCGTGGCCGCTCTGCAAATACACCACGTCGCCGGGCGGCAACTGCGTGCGGCTGGCCAGCGCGTCGTCGTATTGGGACGCTCCATATTCAGCGCCAGCGAAAAACGACCAGCGTTCGGTCGCCTGCCAATCGGCGCTGGCCATCAGGCGGAGGTCCGGCGCCTGCGGGAACGGGTTGCCGTTGATGTTGGCGCGGCGCGTCGTGCCGACATTGACGATCGGATCGGTCACGGTGCAGCCCGCGCCGCAGAAGGCCACCAGCAGGTCGCTGGCATGACCAAGCGCCGGGTTGGCGGTGATTCCTGAGAACCCATCCGAGCCACCGCACTCAAGACCAATCTTGATATGACTAGCGCTCACAGGCTCACGCTTGACCGCGTTGGCACGCGGCAACATCGCCTCGATTGCGGCAATACCTGCCTCTATCGTCGCGCGGGTGCCGCCCTCTTCTTGCATGACTAACGTATGCAGCGTGTCTGATTTTTCTAAGCCCTGCGACGCCACCAAATCAGCAACCTGATTACGCTCGCAACCTAGTCCAACAATCAATACTCCCGCCAAGTTTGGATGGGTGGCATAGCCCGCCAACGTACGGCGCAACACATCAAAGTGCAAGCTTGGGGTTGACATGCCGCAACCCGTCGTTTGGGCAAACGCTACCACGCCATCCACATTCGGATACGCGGCTAAACGCTCAGGTGTAAACCAATCAGCGATGCGCCGAATTGCCGTCGATGAACAATTGACCGATGACATAATCCCAATAAAGTTACGCGTGGCCACTCGACCATCGGCGCGCACAATGCCCATGAAGTTTGCGCGCTGCTCAACCGGTACATACTGCACTGGCACCGCATCCCGACCAAAATCATGTTGATGTTGAAACTCAGCCAACGCAATATTGTGGCTGTGCACGTGTTCGCCGGGCTCAATCGCGCGCGTTGCGACACCAATCGGTGTGTCGTACTTCAAGACGATTTCGTTTGCGGCGATTTTACGCGCCGCAATTTTATGGCCAGCCGGTACTTGCGCCCTCACCTTAATGCTCGTACCGTCGGCGTTCACCGTCGCGCCAAGCGTTAACGGCTCGCGTGCAATCAGTACGTTATCTTTAGGATGAAGACGAATCAGCGCAGCGCCCACGTTTTAACTCGCAAGCAGCTTTTTAAGCTGCAATTTTTCAATCAAGATGGTTTCTTTTTTGTAGTTATCGATCACGTATTGTCGATACTGCGCCGGGTCTAAAAAGATCACTGGCGCATCGATTTTTTCGCAAGCGGCTTTAAATTCAGGGCTATTGACGGCCACAGCCACTGCCGCCGCGAGCTTTTTCTCAACGGCCGGCTCAAGGCCTGCGGGCGCAGCGACACCATTGGGTGCATCATTCACCACGCCAAAGCCAAGCTCTTTAAGCGTTGGTACCTCTTTAAAGCGTGGCAGGCGCTCTGCCCCCCACGTTGCTAGCAAGACAAGCTTCTTTGCCTCAACAAGCGCAGACCAAGAACTTGAATCGGCCAGCATATCCACTTGACCACCTAACAAACCTTGCAGCGCGGGCGCACCGCCTTTGTAGGGGACATGCGTCAGCTTGATGCCGGCAGCCAAGGCAAACTCTTCCATCCCAATATGAGTTTGTCCGCCAATGCCTGAGGTCGCGTACGTCAACTTGTCAGGATTCGCTTTCGCAAATGCCACCATCTCAAGCAGGTTTTTGAACGGAGAATTTGGTTGAACCACAATCCCGAAAGTTTGTGCCGAGGCCATCGCTAAAAAACTATAGTCTTTGAGCGGGTCGACTTGAACCATTCCTAGCTGCGAAAAACGCGTCACAGAAATCGCGAGTTGTCCGATCGTGTAACCATCTGGCTTAGCAGACGCTAGCGCCTTTGCACCGATCATGCCAGCCGCACCCACCCTATTCTCGACGACAACGGGTTGACCCAACTCACGCGAGGCCACTTGCGCTAACGCCCGCATCGTCGTGTCGCCTGTTCCGCCTGCGGGCCAAGGGCAAATAAACGTAATCGCGCGATTCGGAAATGCAGTGCCTTGTGCAAAAGCAGTTGGCAGCGCGGCACTAACCGCAGCACCTAAGCCACCTAAAACTAGTTGACGTCGAGTGTTCAGTCGCGAGGCTTGTGTCATGGTTATCTCGTTATAAAAAACCGCAGCCTCGCTTATCACTACGAGGCTTGCTTAAATGTCGTGTTTACCGCAAGCAGCCGCTGTTGTGCAACGGCTGCATCGCGTCTGACTCAGTAAAAGAATTACTTCGCCAGAATCTTGCTAATGGCCTCACCCATATCCTGAGTGTGCGCTTTGCCACCCAAGTCTGGTGTGTGCGGACCAGTCACCAAGATTTCTTCGATCGCCTTCACAATCGCGTTGTGAGCGTCGAGATATGGCTTTTGCTCGGCTTCTGGCAAGCCAAGGCCAAGATACTCAAGCATCAACGCACCCGACCAGATCATGGCGACAGGGTTGGCAATTTTTTTACCGTAGATGTCAGGAGCTGAACCATGCACTGGTTCAAACAGTGACGGAAACTTGCGGTCAGGATTTAAGTTTGCCGAAGGTGCTAAGCCAATCGTACCGGTGCAGGCTGGGCCCAGATCCGACAAGATGTCGCCAAATAAATTCGATGCCACCACCACGTCAAAGCGATCAGGTTGCAAGACAAAACGCGCTGACAAAATATCGATGTGTTGTTTGTCGGTGGTGATACCAGGGTAGTCTTTACCGACCTCGGCAGCACGCTCATCCCAATAAGGCATGCTGATGGCAATACCGTTAGATTTGGTGGCAATGGTGACATGCTTGCGCGCACGACGTGAAGCTAATTCAAACGCAAAGCGCAACACGCGATCGCACCCGACTCGCGTGAAGATTGATTCTTGCAACACGATCTCGCGATCGGTGCCTTCAAACATCTTGCCGCCAACAGCCGAGTACTCGCCTTCGGTGTTTTCGCGGACAACAAAAAAGTCGATATCGCCTGGCTTACGGTTTGCCAACGGGCAAGGTACACCGTCAAACAAACGCACGGGGCGCAAGTTAATGTATTGATCAAACTCACGGCGAAACTTAAGCAGAGAACCGTACAGCGACGTATGGTCGGCCACAATGGCTGGCCAACCCACTGCGCCAAAATAGATCGCATCGCATTCAACCAGATGTGATTTCCAGTCATCCGGCATCATTTGACCGGTTTTCGCGTAATAGTCGCAAGACGCCCAGTCAAAGTGGCGAAACTCAAGGTTTAAGCCAAATTTCTTAGAAGCGGTCTCTAAGACCCGCAAGCCCTCAGGCATCACTTCTTTACCAATACCATCACCTGGCAGTACTGCAATCTTAAATGGGCGGCTCATGCGCTAGATCCTCGTGTAAAAGTAACCGTGATCTTAGCCTTTTTTTGCGAAAAGCTTACGGATAAATGACACGCTTTGCTCCACTTTTACCAATGAAACGGCCTTTTGGGCTCTTTGGTGAAGTGATTGCTTCATTTTTACCGAGTCGGCGGGTCAAAGCCCCGCAATACCCCCTTGCTATCACTTAGACTAGAGTCTGAGCAGTCGTCATCATCAGGAGTTTTCAAATGCCTCAGCCCTCAACACCAACCGAAATACGCCAAGTCGAGCAAGTATTGCCTGGCCGCCCAACCCACGATGGCGCAGGGGTCAAATTGTTACGGGTCTACTCATACTCACCCGAACTGAATCTTGACCCGTTTTTGATGCTTGACGAGTTCGCAACCGACGAAGCGTCTGACTATATTGGCGGGTTTCCTGATCACCCGCACCGTGGTTTCGAAACTGTCACCTATATGCTCGATGGCCGCATGCTGCACCAGGACCACATGGGTAACCGCGGCGATCTGGGGCCCGGCGACGTGCAGTGGATGACCGCTGGTCGCGGTGTAATCCACTCTGAGATGCCTCAGCAAACCGAAGGTCGGATGCATGGCTTTCAGTTGTGGATCAATCTGCCCTCAGACGAAAAAATGTGCCCGCCTGCGTATCGCGACATCCCCTCGCCCACCATGCCAGTTGTGGATTTGCAGGATGGCTCGGGCACCGTGAAGGTGATTGCCGGCACCTACAGCAACGGGCTCGACCCAATTTCTGGACCGTTGCAAGGCATGACCACCGAACCGGTCATGCTGGATGTGCACATGGGCGCCCACGGGCAGTTTCTTGAACCCATCACAGTTGGTCACACCGCCTTTGTGTATGTGTACGAAGGCGAAGCTCTCGTAGGCGACGAGCGTATTAGCGCGCGACATCTTGCTGTGCTGGGCGCTGGTGCACAGGTACAAGTCAACAGCCTTGAAAGCGAAACACGTTTCTTAGTGCTCGCTGCTGCACCGATTGGCGAACCTGTGGTGCAGTACGGGCCCTTTGTGATGAATACCCGCGCCGAGATTGAGCAGGCAGTGCAAGATTATCAATCTGGTAAATTTTGACCTTTCTGGGGCACGCGTAACGCTTGGTTACAAAAAGCTTATTTTTATTCATAGAAGTGTTGTGCTTTTTAGAAGCTCAAACAAAAAGGAAAAAAACATGAAACTCTACGGACTCCCTGGCGCTTGTTCACTGGTTGATCACATCGCTCTGAATTGGATTGGAAAGCCCTTTGAATATATTCCGGTGTCACGCGAAGGCTTGAAAGTCGCACCCTTCATTGACATCAGCCCTTTAGGTGCTGTACCTGCCATTGATGATGACGGTTTTACTCTGACCCAAAATATCGCGATTCTTGAATACCTGGCTGAAAAAAATCCAGAAGCGAAGCTGTTCGGCGGAGACTCGCTCAAGGCACGCTCAGAAGCACGTCGCTGGTTAGGCCTGTGTAATTCAGATATCCATAAGACCTACACGATGATTTTTGGTGCGGCCCGGTTGATGGCTGAAAAGGCTGGACAAGACGAACTCGCGGCTGGCGCGATCAAGCGCGCGCGCGATTTGTATGCGGTTGCCGACAAACACTTGGCCGGTCGTGACTGGTTGTCTGAGGGACGCTCGGTGGCTGACGCGTATCTGTATGTCACGACAAGATGGGCCAAAGCCAAAAATGTAGACTTAACTGGCATGCCTAACCTTGAAGCACATTTTGAACGTATGAATGCTGACCCAGCGGTTCAGGCAGCGTTGGCTGCCGAAGGCTTGAAGTCAATCTAGCATGTGAGCCCGTATCAGACGGCCACACGCACCACCATCAATTTGGCTTTGCACAATACGCCGGCCCAAGAGTCTCTTGGGTGGCGCGATCGACAGCAATATTAAGGTCTTTGGCGTTTGATACTGGGTAGACTTTGCCACCCGTTAACTCGGCTGCGCAGTTTGCCGCGCCCGTGCCACCAATATCAATCACATTGATTTTAAGATGTGGTTTTTGACGCTTCAGATTGCGTGCAACAAAACAAGGGTCGCCGCCGCAGTTTTCTTCTCCGTCGGATACCAGCAAAATTGTAGATTGGCGCGTGACACCATCGGCCAACTCGCCGCCCTGCAATAAGCCATCCGCCAGCGGCGTACCTTGGTGTGGCGTCAGTTGATTCAGGCGACCAATCATTTGGCCGCGCTGACTTGGGCTAAAGCGCCCTAAATTACGCGCTCCGCCCGGGCATTGATCGACCACCACTAAGCCTGTTCCGACATCTTTTGGTAGGCGTTGCATGACATTGATTGTGGCCTGCTTGGCTGTCACAATCCGGGTGGGCTCACGGTGCAGACGTTGAAATTTTTCGCGATCACTTGGGCTTAAACGACTTAATGGGTTTGGCCCAGCACTGAGAATCTTAAACAACCATTCTTGCTCAGCCTCTGTGGCATTGATATTAATTTGCATCGAGCCCGAGGCATCAAACACCACAATCATTTCGGGGGCTAATGCGGCCGGCCTGTCTTCTGGACAGACGTCCTTGGCATTCTCAATGGTAATCGTTTTTGGCACGGGAGGCTTGACAGGAGCGGCCACTTTAGGCGGCACAACTTCAGGCTTTGGCGTGACAGGCTCAGGCGTCGCAACCCGTGGACGCAATAGTTCAGGATCGGGTTCAGGGACTTCAACTAAAGGCGGCACGGGATCTTCAACAGGTGGATCAACCGGCTTGCGTACCACCGGTGGCTCTGGTGGTGACGGCTCCGGTGTTGAAGGCTCTGGTGCAGCAGGCTTGAGTACTTCAGGCGGCAGCGGTGCCGGCGGTGGGGTAAGTTGACTCACAACCGGTGGGGTTGGCACTGGGTCTGAGGCCAACACACGCCAAGACTTTGGACAAAAAAACCACCAAAGCAAAAAAAGAACAAGCAGCAACAGTAAGAGTGCCGCTAACCAAGCAAAAGGTTTGGTGAAACCACCTCCTGCCGTTCTCGTCACAGCAGACGCGGCAACCGGCATCACAGGTGCGGCTAGAACCCGCCTGCTAGGATCAGGCGGCAGAGCGCTATCCC
>CALCPT010000217.1 GCA_937897265.1 uncultured Alcaligenaceae bacterium | reverse complement strand
CGGCAACTCAAAAATTTGGTGCTGATCTACGAAGAGCCAAGGTCAAACTAGATGACACCTGGCTCTGGTGGGTGGCCTGTGGCGCCGATGCGATTGATTTGATCGCCAAGGCAGTTGGGGCTAGCGGATCGACTAAGCCTGAAGGAATCATCGCGTACTGGAATTCAATCAAAGGGTACGCTGGGCACTTTGGCACCTACAACTACGCGCCTGACCAACACAACGGCTATTCAACCTCTGAGATCGTCATGTCAGAGGCACGGTCTGCGAAAAACGGAACCTTCGCGCTCGCACCCGGTTACTAAGTCAGCCGAACCTTCAGGAAGCACACATGTTTGCATCGATTCTCGCCGCCGGCTTGGCGGCGGGCGCGATTTACGCGCTCGTTGGCATTACTTACAACACCATGTACTCAACTTCTCGGGTGATGAGTTTCACCGCAGGGCAGCTTGGGATGCTAGGCGGTGTGTTTGGTTCGTACTTTATCCTGAAACTTGGTCTGCCTATCATTGTCGGTTTTTTGGCAACGTTGATTTGCTGCGCCATCCTTGGCTACATCACAGAGCTCGTTGCCGTCAGGCCCGTGCTAAAGAGTCTCGAGCAACATTTGTATGTACTGTCAACACTCGCGCTTGCGTTGATGATTCAGCAAGTCACAGCAATTGAATGGGGAACTGAACCTAGACCATTTCCAAAATTAGTGGGATGGGGTGAAGGCATTTGGGATGAAAAATTCTGGATTCCTGTTGTCGCCTGCGCTCTCACAATTATTGGGCTTGAGTTTTTATATCGTCGCACTCTTGTTGGAAGGGCTTTTGTTGCGGTCGCAGAAGACAACTTCGCGGCGCAAGCCTTGGGTCTCCCCGAACGCGGCCTACGAGTCGCAAGCTATATGCTGGCGGCGGTTGTCGGCGGCATCGCTGGATTTTCTGGCGGTGAGCTATTGCTTGCGTTCTTTGCAAACGGCGCCTTACTGAATTTTTATGGTTTCGTGCCCGTAGCCTTAGGCGGGCTAGGCAACAATCGAGGCGCAGTCATTGGTGGCCTAATTTTAGGTTTATTTCAACAAGCGGCTAATTTTTTAGTCGGCGGAATTTTTGCCTCAGTTGCGGTCTTCACATTGTTTATTGTCGTGTTGCTAGCAGCCCCACAAGGCCTCTTTGGCTCTGCCGTTGCAAGGAGAGTGTAATGAGCGCTCATACAACAGTGCACAGTGCACAGGTTTCAATACCCGTGCAGCAGTCGGTTCGCACTCAACTTTTTTGGCTTCTGGCAGCCGTAGTCATCGCCATTGGTCTGCCGTTCGTCAGCAACGACTATTGGGTTTCAATCGGCACCCGTGCTGCGATCTATTGGGTACTGATCTCAGGCTTAAATCTGGTCGTAGGCTTTGCGGGTCAACTCGCGATTGGTTATGTGGCTTTGCTGACGATTGGTGCGTACACGACAAGTGTTCTAACGGCCGGAAAAATATCCGATCCCGTATCCGTGTGGCTCGCTTTACCCGTGGCAGCAGTGATGGGGGCAATCTTTGGCGTGATCGTTGGCTTACCCGCCTTGCGGCTTCGTACCTTTTATTTTGCAATGACCACACTTGGTTTCGCAACGATCGTCACGCAAATTGCGCTCGCTTGGCAAAGTGTTACGGGTGGAGGCATTGGCATACCTGGCCCAGAAATACCTGCGCCCTTTGATGACAATCTAGGCTTTTACTACTTGTGTTTAGCGCTCGCTGCGATCTGCACTTGGCTCACTGCCAATATCGCTCGTAGTCGTTTTGGTAGCGGCTTAATTGCGGTACGCGATGCAGAGGTGGCTGCAGAGGCTTGTGGTATTTCAAAAAGCGGCCTGCTCATCCCTGTTTTTATTTTAGCGGGCGCCCTTGCTGCGTTCTCGGGTGGCTTATTCGCGGGCCTCCAAACTTACATCACGCCTGATGCCTTTACCTTTGAACTATCGCTACTATTTTTTATTTCAATTCTGATCGGTGGGCGCGGCTCAATTTACGGGCCAATGATTGGCACAATCATTCTGGTAATCTTGCCTGAGATTGCAGCGCCGCTAGCGGCTTGGTCAACTTTTTTATACGCGTTTTTGCTGCTAGTCATTGTATTAGCGATGCCTGGCGGTATCGCAGTGTTACTGGACTTTAATAATCGCAGGCCTTTGGCCAAGCACCGCACAGTCGCACCAGAGACCGGAATGCTCGCGGCTTTGAATCCACACAGTCTCTCAAACAACAATAGTCTCTCGCTTAAAGATATCGTACTCACCTTCGGAAGCGTGCGCGCCATCGATGGCGTCACGTTAGATGTCAAGCCTGGCAAGATACATGGCCTGATCGGACCAAACGGGAGTGGCAAAACGACGACTCTCAATGTCATCTCTGGCTATTACAGTCCGAACCAAGGCACCATGACATTTGGACAGGCAACTTTGCCCCCTGGTCTCCCGCATGTGCGTGCAAGCAGGGGAATTGCCAGAACGTTCCAGACCCCGCGTATCGTCGGTGAAATCTCAGTGCTTGAGAATGTCATGATTGGCGGTGCCACAAAAGGGAAAGCTAACTTTCTTGAAGCGCTGCTCGCCATGCCGAAAGAGAGAGCTGAGCGCAAGGCGCTAAAAGATAGAGCTCTCTCCTTGTTAGCCGTTGTCGGCCTAGGTTCATTGGCACACATCAGAACCGATCGGCTGCAGCATAGTGAACTGCGTTTTATCGAAATCGCCCGAGCGTTAATGATTGCCCCCAATTTTTTGATGCTAGATGAGCCCGCTGCTGGCTTATCGGGTGATGAGATCAACAAACTCGGCGCATTAATTCAAGCCATCAGTGCCTGTGGCACTGGTGTTTTGCTCGTCGAGCACCATGTCGACCTCATCTTTGCGATCTGCGATGACGTCACAGTGCTAAATCTAGGAAAAATTTTAGCGGCGGGTACCCCCGACGAAATTAGGGCACACAAGGAGGTCGTCAATGCTTACCTCGGCGGCTGATATGAAACAACAACCCCTACTCTCTGTTGAAAAGCTTGAATCAGGGCATGGCAAGATTCAAGTCTTGCACGGCGTTGATCTGCACAT
The DNA here is from genome assembly GCA_937897265.1 of uncultured Alcaligenaceae bacterium. Classification (GTDB taxonomy): domain Bacteria; phylum Pseudomonadota; class Gammaproteobacteria; order Burkholderiales; family Burkholderiaceae_B; genus Zwartia. Next base: position 21,074 of record CALCPT010000217.1, on the reverse strand, counting down.
TGCTGCGGGCGAAGTCGTTTGCTTGTTAGGACCCAACGGGGCGGGCAAGTCGACGCTATTGTGCGCTCTGTCAGGGCTGCTGCCCGTCACTGCAGGCTCAGTCACGTTTGATGGCAAGCCTTTTAAACAAGTCACGCCCAGGCAAGCAGCAACAGCTGGTCTCATCCACGTGATCGAAGGCCATCGTGTCTTCACGCAAATATCAGTCAACGATAATCTGTTGCTTGCCGGCTACGACTTACCACGCGGCGAACGTGCCGCACGTGTTGACGAGGCCTTGACCTATTTTCCAGAGATCGCGGCCAAGCGTCATGAGCGGGGCGGCGCGCTAAGTGGCGGACAGCAACAGATGCTAGCCGTGGCTCAGGGCCTTGTCAGACGGCCACGCTTACTGATGTTAGATGAGCCTTCAGCCGGTCTGTCACCCGTCTTGGTCGACCGCGTCTTGAACGTTGTCGCACAACTGCGCAAACAAGGAACTGCCGTTTTACTGGTTGAGCAGTTGATGGAAAAAGCGCTCGCGGCCTCTGACCGAATGTATGCACTGGTTCAAGGGCGAATCGTGCTTCAAGCTCTGACAAGCGAACCAAACTTGCCGCAACGATTAGAACAAGCCTACTTCGGGCATGAGAGCAATCACTGACGATCGAACTCCTTCCGAAGCGGGCTTTCTTGAAACTCTAGCCCTTTGCAGCCGCAGGTTTTTTTTGCGTATGCGCAGCATGCTTAGACTTCATATAGTTTGAAAGCGTAGTTTTTTGTGCAGTCGACAGCCCATCCCAGAAGGCGAGCCACTTTTGCTGCACAACCTCCATTTTGGCTTCCATCGTGGTGCGCATTGTCTTTTGCTGCGCCATAACGGCTCTTGGATCAACGATCTCTTTGGCCAATTGATCGTCCATCGTTTTACGCTGCTCAGCCCGTAGCGTCTGTTTGCTTGCCTGCAACTCTTTGCGGGCCGCTTGTGCCGAAGCCAGTTGTGCCTGTTGGGCTGGCGCTAAGGCGAGCTGATCAATTACGACCTGTGGAATTTGACCCATCGGGCCTTCGCTACCACCTTTGGCTGCAGCCTGATGTTGGCGATGCATACTGCCGTGAGGGCCAGCACCTTGCTGCATCTGCGAGTGCATGTCTGAATTCGCCGAGCCTGGTCTCATTCCTGGTATCGGCGCGATTGGCGCAGTCTGGCTTGCTGGCGGCTGTGTTGCCGAGGGCTGCGTCGGCTGGCTCACACTCGTTTGCGCCATCGCGCTTGCTGCAATGAGCGTGAAACCCAACCCTGCGACCAGTGAACGTGCTGAAGTGTATGTCATGGCGTGAACTCCTGTGTTATTACGCAAACACATCGTCTCACGCCAATCATTTCAACAATGTTTCGAGTCGAACCTGACCTGTTTCAGATGATTTCGACTCGAACTGACACTACTTACCCCGCATCGTCTCGGGTAACCAGGTCACGATCTCTGGATAAACAGTCAAGATTGCAATCACAATTAACATCAAAAACACATAGGGTGTTGAGCCCGCGACGACCTCTGAAAACTTGGCGCCGCCCGAGATGCCGTGAATGGTAAACAGATTTAAACCAACGGGCGGTGTGATCTGCCCAAGTTCAATCAATACCGTAATGATGACACCCAACCAAATCAAATCAAAGCCAAACACCTTAATCACAGGCAAGAGCACGGGCAAGGTCATGTAGATCATCGAGATACCATCCACAAAACAACCGAGGATGATATACAGCACGACCAAGATTAAAAAGAACTCCCACTTACTGAGGCCAAGACCAACGATCCACTCACTAATCTCGCGGCTCACGCCCGAAAACGTCAAGGCCGTCGATAGAATCTGGGCACCGATGATAATCATCGACACCATGCAGGTCGTCTTGACCGTTGACATCACCGAGTCGCGAAACACCGGCCAAGTCAGCTTGCGATAGCCCGCTGCCATCACTAAGGAACCCGCGGCTCCAACCGCAGCAGCCTCGGTCGGCGTCGTCAAGCCAGAGTAAATACCACCCAGCACCAACACCAACAGCGACACAATCGGCATCACATCCCAAAGTGGGTTGGACTTATCCGACAGCAACTCAGACGCCTCTTTCAGTTTTGCATCAGGCATTGGAGCGATGGATGGATTTCTATAAACAATGACTGCGATGTAGATCATGAAGATCAAGCTCATCAGCAAGCCTGGCAAAATCCCTGCAATAAACAAGCGACCAACCGACTCTTCAACCAAGGCGGCATACAGCACCATGATGATTGAGGGCGGGATCAAAATACCAAGCGTACCGCCAGCGGCTAACGAACCATACACTGCGCGAGGCTGATAGCCCGCCTTAACAAGCTCGGGAATGGCAACAGTCCCTACACTAGCGGCTGTCGCGACGCTTGACCCGCTCACAGCAGAGAAAATCGCGCAGGCGACAATATTGGCATGCAACAAACCACCCGGCAATTTGTGTAAGACTTTCACAATCCCCGAATAAAAGGCCTTACTGGTACCGCTTCGCAAGATCACTTCGCCCATTAATAAAAACATGGGTACTGCAATCAAAATATAGCTGTTGGCATTATTCCAAACGACCGAGCTTAAGCCCAGCAATCCAACCCAGCCTTTGGTCATCATGATGACGATGACACCAACAATCCCTAGCGCAAACGCGGTCCATTGACCGACAAACAGAAAAACGCCTAGGGCTATAAATAGAACAGCAATAATGACTTCTGAGCTCATGGCAATCTCACTAAGGTAGATTTTTAAATTTTGTGAAAGTGAAAATTGCTAGCTGCAGCGTTAAGACCGCACAGCCCAACACGACAATGCTCATTGGCACCCACTCAGGCGTTTGCAAAATCGAGACGGCGCGCACATCTTGCGTGTAAGCATACGCAGTGTGCAGAATCAAAAAATAAGTCAGAATGGCAGAAAAGATCAGTGCTGAAATCGTAATTAAGGCCTTGACCCAGAAAAAAGTCGCCCCTTTCAGCTTGTCGTACAGCAATTCGATCCGAATAAAGGCACCTTCTTTTAAAGAATAGCCAAGCCCCAAAAAGATCACGGCCGCATTCAGATAACCTGCGTATTCATCGGCAATTTGCGTCGAACTATTAAAGAAACGTGCGATCACTTCGACGCATACCAACAATAAGATTAGAACCGTCGAGAGGCCTGCTAAATAGCCAGTGCCCTGTACGATTTTTGAGGCGATTCTCGACATGGTCTGCTCCTGTTAGCGATTCAGCATTGCGCGAATTTCTTTTACAGCAGCCACGGCGTTCGGGCCTTGTGCTTCTGCCCAAGACGTCCAATACGGCTTCATCAACTCGGTCAGCTTATCAATCTGATCTTGTGGTGGCACAAATAAATCAACTTTGAATTTATTTTTCAAAATTTCAAGATCGCGTGTTTCGTCTGCAGCGTTTTCGCGCGTCATCTTAGGACCCCACTCTGCGGCAACTTTATCCAGCACGGCACGAACTTCTGGTTTGAGCTTTTTGTAGGCATCGATGTTGACCATGATGTAGTCAGGGCCACCCGCGTGAATACCAGGGATATAACCCCAATTCACAAACTCACTCCATTTTGCACCCACCACATTGAAACCCGCCGTCATAAAGCCATCAACCACGCCACGCTCAACAGCCAGTGGCACCTCAGCTAACGTCAAAGACACTGCCGAACCGCCTAAGCGCTTGAGCATCTCGCTTTGCTTGCCATCGGTTGTACGAAACTTACGACCAGCGAACTCTTCGATCGATTTAATTTGCGGGCCACGACCAAACAGGTTCTGTGGTGGCCACGAAAAATAGAACAAGGTCTTAACGCCCGCTTTCTCTAACTCAGGCTCAGCATATTTTTTAATGATCGGCCAAACTTTATCAAGCTCATCTGAATTACGCACAAGCAAGGGTAGGTTTGCGATTGAGGCTAAGGGTGTTGAGCCAGAAATAAAGCCTGAATAGCCTTCGCCCATCTGCACTTGCCCGGTACCTGTTGCGCGCACCACTTCAGTTGCCTTGAAAGGGAACTCGCCTGAAGGCCTGACGGTGATGATAAGTTGACCGTTAGTTTGTTTGCGCACTTCAGCGGCAAACTCGCCGAGCCGGACCGTGATCGGATGGCTAGCTCCAGGAAACGCATACATATCCCATTTGGTTTGTGCCGAAATCGGCGACAACAACCCAAGCCCCGTAAAAAGCAGCACAAATTTTAAGAGTGATTGAAGGTGACGCATGACTTCTCCTTGGGCTAAGACTTTATTCACAAAATGCACCTACGCGGCCACAATATGTTGCCGCGCACAAATACTGATCAAGAGCAGATATGACGATGTCTCAAATTTTTTGCAGATCATGATTGTGAATGATTGTGATCTGCGTTTATATTCTGAGAAAAGTTTTAACGTCTAGCCGTGCCACTGTCAAGTTAATCCGCGCTTTCGAAAGGCAGTGCATACCCTAGGTGCGATTCAGACTGGGGACGATTGAGACTAGGTCCAGCAGACGCTAGACGCGAACGATTAAATGATCAAAAAAAATCAACCTGTTAAAAGATTAAACACCTCAAAGATCAATAACTTTACAAACAAGGAAGACAACACATGCGCGACTATTTAGCTTGGCGACTTGCCTTTGGTGTCACAACACCGTCAACCAACACCGTTGTTCAACCCGAATACGATGACATGCGGCCACCAGGGGTCACGAATCACTTAGGACGCATGGTCATCCCTGACATGGCGATCAATAACAACGACGATTTCGATAAGTCCATTGAACTTATTGACGCAGCGCTTGAGGGTGCTGTCGAACGTGTGATGGACAGCAAACCTAATGCCTTCGTGTTGGGGATTTCTGCTTTGTCGATTTGGGGTGGCAACGCGGCGTGGGGCGATGAACTGAAAGCGCGTATTCGCAAAGTCGCTGGCTGGGAGATCCCGGTCGCGCTTGCAAGCGATGCCGTCGTGGCCGCACTCAAAGCTCACGGTATCAAATGCAAAATTGCGGTGATGGAGCCCTACTACCCGTCGATTGAGCCACGGATGCAAGGGGTTTTGAATCCGCACGGCTATGAAGTGGTGCGCTTTAATCACATGCGCGGCAAAAGCCCTGCGTCGTATTCGATTTTGACTGCTCAAGACATGATCGAAGGGATGCGCAAAATCGATGGTGATGACATTGAGGCCATCGTACAGTTTGGCGCCAATCTACCCATGGCACGCCTGGCCGACGAGGCAGAACGTTGGTTGAACAAACCCGTCATCAGTGTGAACGTTGCGACGTATTGGCATGCGCTTCGCATGAACGGCATTCAAGACAAAATGTATGGCTTTACCAAATTAATGTCGCACTTTTAAGCGGCTTCGCTTACGTGGTGGGTTTTGGTTTGCCGCTCGAGTCATAGCCCACCATCGCCAAGCCCCCCACTCGCTTGTCGAGCCACCAACCAGCAGATGGATCCCATCTTTCAAAATACACATCAGCCTCGAGCTGCTGTGCCGCGTGATGTGCCCAAAAGGGATCAAACATAGCCTGACGCCCAATCGCAATTAAATCGGCGCGCCCTTCGCGCACAATGGCCTCTGCCTGAGGCCCATCAAGAATCAAACCAACCGCCATCGTGGGCACGCCACCACCGTGTTTAATTCGGTCTGCAAAAGGCACTTGATAACCAGGGCCTCGTGCCTGATTGGCTAGCGTTGCAGACAAACGCACTCCACCCGACGAGCAATCCACAACGTCAACACCGGCTTTGTGAAGTTCGAGACCCAGCACCACCGAATCCTCTAAACCCCAACCGCCTTCGCCCCCACCATCTTCTGACGAAACCCTAAAAAATAAAGGCTTGTTAGCAGGCCAGTTGGCACGAATCTCGGCCACAACTTCTAAAGCAAAACGCATACGACCAGTACGATCTTTGCCGTACTCGTCTTGGCGATTATTGACCAACGGCGTTAAAAAACTCGCGATCAAATAACCATGTGCACCATGAATTTCGATGATGTCAAAGCCGGCCGCGTTTGCACGCGCGGCTGCCTGTCCAAATTTTTTAACAATCTCACGGATTTCAGTGATCGATAAGGCGTGAGGGGTTTGATAGTTTTCGCCAACCGCCAAGTCACTGGGACCAACCAGCCCCCAAGGCGCCTCTCCTCGAGCGGCATCGGCCTGCGTCAACGGACCATTGCCTTCCCAAGGGCGCTGCCAACAGGCTTTACGGCCAGCATGTGCCAATTGAATCGCCGCCAACGCCCCTTGAGCATGAATAAAGTCAGTGATGCGTTTGAGGTCAGGGATAAAGTCGTCAGACCATAAGCCTAAATCGCCGTAAGTAATCCGGCCGCGTGGCTCCACCGCAATCGCCTCGGTCATCACCGTACCGAAACCGCCTAGTGCAAATTTACTGAAGTGCGCAAAATGCCAATCAGAGGCAAAGCCATCAACGGCTTTGCACTGCATCATTGGGGCCAACACAATTCTGTTTGGAAGCGTTGTTTCGCGGATCGTATAAGGGCTAAACAACGCACTTTGTTGAACAGTCATGCCTTGGCCTTTTTCATTTAGTTAAACAATCACTCAAGCAACGGGTGCTGTTTTCACTAAGGCAGGCAGGTTCACAACCGATGCGTACCAGGCTTCAAGTTTAGGGTGGCCAGGGCGCCAAGGCTCGTTCGCGAAACGAAAATCGAGGTAACCCAAGGCGCAAGCAATCGCGATTTCGCCAATCGTGTCGAGCTTGCTTAAGCTTGCTGCGTCTTTTTCGAGATCAGCCAGACAATGCCTGACCTTTCCCTGCTGCAACTGAATGTAGCCAATACGACCTTCATCCTGTGGCAAGGCAATTTCACGCCGACGTGGTTGGCTAGCATCCAAAATGCCATCCCCCAGCGCTTGCTGGCGCAGTGCAGCCCAGCGCGCAGGACCCGCCGCCGGAAACAGTGGTTTAGCCGACCCAAGGCTATCTAAATATTCGCAAATAACGGGGCTATCAAACAAAGTTTTGCCATCGTCGAGCACCAGGGTTGGAACCTTAGACAACGGATTGACAGGGATCAGTGCAGCATCGGTTGTTGGGATCACCCACTTCTCGATCTGGCCATCGATACCGCGCGCAACCGCGCAGGCCATCACTTTACGGACGTAGGGGCTTGCAGGCGAAAAAGCTAATTTCATCGGTGACTTCCTAGTTAATTTGATTTACACACACTTGGACAAGTTCTAGATTTCAACGCCAATCACTGATCCGCTTTGATCCCTGCGGTCTTCACAGTGGCGCCCCAACGGTCAAATTCTGACACTAGCACTTTGCCAAATTGCTCAGGATTTAACACTTCGAGTTGCAAGCCACCTTTAATCATCAGTTCAGTGATTTGTGGATCTTTAACTGCTTCGTTCACAGCGTTATAGATGGCATCGACCGCAGCCTTGGGCATTTTTGCTGGTCCAAGAATGGAGATCCAGGGAGAGGTATAGACGCTGACGCCTTGTTCTGCCAAGGTTGGAATATTAGGCGCGCCCACGAATCGTGCCGGGGCACCCAAACCGATGACGACAACTTTACCGGCTTCGGCATTGGGTACTGCCAAGCTAAGCGGCACAAACATCGCGTCGACCTGCCCGCCAAGTACCGCAGTCATGGCCGGAGCCGCGCCGGTGAAGGGGACGTGCAAGATATCGAGTTTACTCATGACCTTGAGCATCTCCATTGCGACCTGGCTTGAACTACCCACACCCCAAGACGCATAGGTCAGCTTGCCCGGCTGGCTTTGTGCCAAGGCAATAAACTCTTTGATATTTTTTGCGGGGACTTTAGGGTTGACGACCAGAGCGTAAGGCAACAAGCCAACCTGAGCGATCGGCACAAAGTCTTTCAATGCGTCGTAAGCAATCTTGGGGTAAACGTGCGGGTTAATCGAGTGCGTGTCTGCCGCGGTCATCAAGATCGTGTAGCCATCTGGCGCCGACTTAGCCACGAAATCAGACCCAATCATGCCGCTTGCGCCTGGCTTGTTATCAACAACAATCGATTGCTTCAAAACCTTACCGGCACCGACGGCGATGGCGCGTGCTAGCACGTCAGTGCCACCGCCTGCGTTATAAGGCACCACCATCCGAATCGACTTGTCTGGGTAAACCCCTTGCGCTTGCGCGCCAAAGCCAAACAGCGCTGTGGCTGCAACCAACGCCAACGTCTTAAACAGCTGAGTACTTTTCATATTGGTCTCCGATCATCGATTAGGTATTATTTTGGTAATCTTTTAACATGATTTTTTAGCCCTCACCACTTCAACGTGTCGGTCAGGCAAATCCACAAGGACATCAGCACTCATGCGCCCCGCTATTAACTTGCACGATTTCAGGGCAATGGCCCGACGTAAACTGCCCCAGATTGCCTTCGACTTTATCGATGGTGGCGCGGACGACGAGCTTGGCATGGTACGCAATCGCGAAGCCTTCAGTCGCTACCAGTTACTCCCGCGCTATCTCAATGACGTTACCACTCGCGATCAGTCAGTCACGTTGTTTGGCAGAACGTACTCGAGCCCGATCGGCATTTCGCCTACTGGGATGGCGGGCCTGTTTCGCGTGGGTGCTGACAGCATGCTCGCCGCAGCAGCAAAGAAAGCCAATGTCCCGTTCTTGCTATCGAGCGCCAGCAATTTCAGAATTGAAGATGCTGCAAAAATTGCACCCGATAACGTCTGGTTTCAGATGTATGCCACAAGCGACCATCGGATCAATATGGATCTGGTACGCCGCGCACGCGAAGCCAACGTCGGCGTGCTAGTGATCACCGTTGATGTGCCGGTCAATTCAAATCGTGAACGCAATCGACGCAATGGTTTTACTCGACCATTTCGGATGACGCCCTCAATTATGCTTGACACGATGAGTCGTCCGGGGTGGTTGTTGCAATACCTGAAGTCTGGCGGTATGCCGATGATGAGCAACTGGCAGCCCTACGCGCGCGAAGGCGCAAATGCCGACGAGGTGGCCGACATGTACGGCACCCTAACACCCGCACCCATGACAAGCTGGAACACAATCACAGCAATCCGTCGCGAATGGGAAGGCCCACTGGTGATCAAAGGGATTTTGCATCCTGACGATGCGCTGCAATCAGCCGAGCATGGTTTAGATGGCGTGATCGTCTCTAACCATGGGGCTCGACAATTAGACGCAGCACCCTCGCCGATTACCATGCTGCCTGCAGTGCGCGCGGCGGTGGGTGAGCGGATGACCGTCATGCTCGACAGCGGCGTACGTCGTGGTTCAGACGTCATCACTGCAAAATGTCTGGGCGCACAAGCTTGCTTTTTTGGACGACCCACACTTTATGCCGTCGCGGCACTAGGTCAAGACGGTGCTGACCAAGTCTTTGCCATTATGCGCCGCGAAATTGATGCTGTACTCACACAAATTGGCTGCGGTAAGTTCGACGCGCTAACAGAGAGATTTTTGCAGCGCGCCGACTAGACAAACAAACAGTTTGCGTCGTATCACGATCATTGCAGCGAAATGTTTGCGTCTTTGATCACCGTTGCCCAGCGAGCCGTGTCTTCTGCGATTTTTTGTGTGAAGTCGGCTGCGCTGCCGCCAACTGCCTCGATACCAACTCCGGCCAGTTGCTGCACGACAGCAGGATCCTTTAGCGCCTTGTTAAGCGCTTGATTCAGAGTTGACACAATCTCGGGCGCCAAGCCTGCGGGTCCAAACACCCCAAACCAAGTCAGTGAAACAAAGCCCGGCAGATCTTGGGCAATGATCGGCACGTCGGGCACCAGCACTGAACGCTCGAGCGCCGAAATACCCAAGGCTCTGACCTTGCCATCACGGACATGGGGGTACGCAGAAGAAAAGCTATCAAACATGACATCGAGGCGGCCTGCCATGAGATCAGGCATTGCCAAGGCCGTGCCTTTATATGGCACGTGGGTCAGCTTAATCCCGGCCAATGCCTGAAAGCGTTCGCCCGATAAGTGAGGAATACCGCCCGTACCCGCCGAGCCAAAATTGAGTTTGCCGGGATTTTGCTGAGCGTACTGAATAAATTCTTTGACCGTTTTAGCGGGTGAGGTCAGCGGCACAATCATCATCGACGGTGACTGCGCTGCATAGCTAATCGGACTGAAGTCTTTAGTGGGATTAAAAGGCGTTGCAGGGTTAAGCAAAGGACCCAACACATGTGTGCTGTTGGTAGACAGCAAAAGCGTATAGCCATCGGGGGCCGCTTTAGAAGCAATCTCAGCGCCAATCATTCCGGCTGCGCCGCTTTTGTTATCAATTACAACTGTCTGATTCAGCTCAGCAGCAAATTTTTGCGAAATGATTCGACCCACGATATCGGTGCCGCCACCCGCTGGAAACGGCACAATCAATTTAATCGGTCGGTTTGGATAAACGGCTTGTGCGCCGACAGTCTGAGCACACAGCGCGAGCAGCACCAATGCGCCAAGTTGTTTGACGATTCGGTTCATGAACTTCCCTTTTTTTGGATACGTTCTGTAATTAGACTACTTTTTTGCTACCTTGCCAGTCGTCGTTCGCGTAGCACTCGGCTCAGCCCAAAGGCACGACAACCCGTCCCACCCATCACTCAATGACCTTTACCGTTAAAATAGCGATGTTGGTGCTCGCGGCGTGGTTCATACGCTGCAGTTCAACGGGAAGCAGAAAGACCTCGTCACTAGCGTGCTTTGTCTAGCCTGCGCTGCCCCCGCAACGGTCAAGCGAACAAGCCCCGCGGCTTCGCTTCTGTCAAATGAGCCACTGGTCGCCTGAACAAACGACTGGGAAGGCGACAGAGGTTGCTTCGTTAGCCCGGATACCGGCCAACAAGGTTGTAGTGTGTGGCAACACCCACTGCAGAAACACCCAAACACCGTCGGGGATTGCGGTGACGGGCTATGCCGTTGTTGTGGATCGTGCCACATGACCCAAGTCGTGCGCAGTGAACTCATTTTAGGTGGTCAAAAGAGTGGCAAGTCGCGCCGTGCAGAAACACTCGCCCAACGCTGGTTGGCAGATAAACCGCAGCGGTCGGCCGTTCTGATTGCCACGGCGCAGGCCTTTGATCACGAAATGTACCAGCGAATTGAACGCCATCGGCAAGACCGGTTATTGCGCATACCAGGCATACAAACGATTGAAGAGCCGCTAGCGCTAGTTGCGACTATCACAGCGCATAGTCGGCCAAACACTCTCATCATTGTCGATTGCCTCACCCTTTGGCTGACCGCGCAACTGATGCCGCCAGACTCAAACCTTAACCAGCTGTCAGAGGCTAAGCGCGCTGAAGATCTCGGTCAGGCTATCGATGGTATGCCCACAACTCGCGCACTCTCTCTAACGAACAGTCTCTGCTCAAACTCTTGGCACACGTTAGCAAAGGACTTGTGCGCAGCGATCGCGCAGGCGCCCGGACCTCTGGTTTTAGTCGGCAATGAAATTGGATTGGGTGTCATCCCTTTAGGCCAAGACGTACGCGCCTTTGTCGACGCGCTTGGATTGCTCAACCAGATGGTTGCGGCAACCTGCGAACGTGTCACTCTAATGTGTGCAGGTTTACCTCTGACGCTCAAGGGGTCAGCTTGAATACCGCCAGCAGTTCAAAGGTCGTCACAAACGTATGTGCGGGCCGGTCGATTAACAGTTATCTGGCCGCTGTATTGTTGCTTTTCTTAAGCTTAGGGATCACGACAACGCGCGCCCAAGCTATTGTCACCGATGACCGCGGCGTCACTACCCGTTTGGCAACGCCGCCACAACGCGTAATTACCTTACTACCCTCTTTAACCGAAACTGTTTGCGCACTCGGCCAGTGCGCGCGCTTGGTGGGTATCGACCGCTATTCAAACTGGCCCGCTCAAGTGACAACGCTACCGACTCTAGGTGGCGGCATGGATCCAAATATTGAAGCCATTCTGGCCTTAAAACCAGACGTAGTTTTCACGGCAGCCTCAGCCCGTACCGCAGAACGACTCGAAGCACTCGGTTTAAAAGTCATCGCGCTTGAAACACGAACACATGCAGATGCCAAGCGATTATTAGACAAAGTCGCTCAAACACTCAGTGTTGACGCAGGAGTCACTCAGCAACTTTGGGACAGTATCGATGATGGCGTCTTTGCAGCGGCGAGAAATCTACCGGTTAGCACTCGACAACTGCGCGTGTATATCGAAGTCAACGCAGCGCCCTTCGGTGCAGGCCCCCACTCCTTTATCGGTGAGACACTCGCCCGCTTAGGTGCTCAAAACATTCTGCAAGCTGAGACAGACGCCTTTCCACGTATGAATCCTGAATTTGTGATTCGCGCACAGCCCGATCTGATTATGATTAGCGAGCGCGATGTAGCGGCCATGCTGACGCGCCCAGGGTGGTCGAATATGGCGGCCATCAAAGGCAATCGCATTTGCGCCTTTGTCACCACTGATCAAGATATTTTGGTGCGGCCGGGTCCGCGTTTGCCTCAGGCCGCTCGCATCATGGCCGACTGTCTGAAGCGCTTCGCCTCATGAGAACTTCACCCACGCGACTCAAGCTAGGCCAGCCACCTGTCCGACTACTTGCAGTAGTCTTAGGAATATTGTGCGTCATCACAGTTATCCTTAGTTTAAGCGTGGGTAGCACAGGTTTTGAACCCTTACTGAGCCTTGGTTCTGATCCGGTCGCTGCGCAAATTCTTTGGGATGTTCGCGCGCCGCGCACCGTCGGCGCGCTACTCACCGGCGGACTGCTAGGCTTGGCAGGCGCTGTAGCTCAAGGGCTCTTTCGTAACCCACTCGCCGACCCCTTTTTACTGGGTAGTGCCTCGGGTGCCTCGTTAGGCGTTGCCGTCCTCTTAGTGGGTTTTGGGGTGTCGCCCGTAGCGACTCAGTGGCTCATCAAACTAGGGCTCACGGGTGCCGCGTTTATCGGTGCGGTACTCGCAGTATTGTTAACACTGAGTTTGGCAAGAGGTGTTCAGCAGACCTTGCGCCTATTGTTGGCAGGTGTCATCGTGGGCGTGGTGTTGGGCGCGCTCACCTCACTGCTCTCGCTCACTCGCCCAGATATTTTGCAAGCCATGCAAGCCTTTATGCTTGGCTCAACCGCCTTTGTCAGTTGGTCAGCCTGCGCAATCATGGCAATTGTGTGGCTCGCATGCACCGCTACAGGCATCGCGTTTGCCAGGGGCTTGGATGGCTTAGCCTTGGGTGAGGCCACCGCCACCAGCATGGGCCTGCCCGTGTCCACGCTACGTGCCGTCTTGATTGCCACTCTTACTCTGGCGAGCGGTACGGCGGTCGCCCATACGGGCCTGATCGCGTTCGTTGGTTTGGCTTCGCCGCATCTTGTACGCGCCATCGTTCACACCCGCCACGCGTGGCTGCTGCCATTAGCCAGTTTGATGGGGGCCCTGCTATTGTCGCTCGCCGATCTCTTTGCCCGAGGCTTGCTGGCACCCCAAGAGTTGCCGGTGGGCGTGCTCACTGCGTTGTTGGGTGGTGGCTATCTAATGTGGCTGATGAACCGTCGGGGTGTCACCCGTGACTAAAATAAACACGATCCCTAACGAGAGCCGCCTCGCCTTAGAAACGCGAAGGCTGACTGTCGACCGCGATCACGTGGTGGTCCTTAACGACCTGAATCTGACAATTTCAAAAGGGAGTTGGTGTGCCCTGATCGGACCAAATGGTGCAGGTAAATCAACGCTACTTCAGGTGTTAGCCGGCATCCTGCCTTTTCAAGGCGAGGTACAGATCTTTAGCCAACCACTACAACAGCTATCAACGCGAATCCGTGCGCAGCGTATCGCGTGGCTTGACCAAAGCTCAGTACAAAGTGCGGACGACCTTACGGCCTACGATGTTGTGATGCTCGGTCGAATTCCTCATCAGGCTTGGTTGGGCGGCCCAAGCGCAGCCGATCAGGCTGCGGTCAAACGCGCGCTCACACTCACCCACGCTTGGGAGTGGCGCGACCGCGCGCTCGGTACGCTCTCTGGCGGTGAAAAACAGCGTGTGCTTCTTGCAAGACTATTGGCTGTCGAAGCCGATATCTTGTTAATGGATGAGCCCTTGGCAAACCTTGACCCACCACATCAAGCCGACTGGCTGAGGTTAGTGCGCGAGTTAGTTGCTCAGGGTAAAACCGTTGTGAGTGTATTGCACGAAGTGACGCTCGCCCTCTATGCGGATGAGTTAATCATCATTGCTGACGGTCACGTTCGCTACGCCGGCAAACGCGACGATCCTGCCCTGCACCGCGAAATTGAATACGTCTTTGAACACCGCATCACCATACAACCTTTGGGCGACCGTTGGGTCGCCCTACCAAACCTCGCTTAATATTGGATCCTTTGCTATGGAAATTGTCACACCACCCACCGAAAAACCTTACGAAAAATCAGCCGGTGAACGCCGCGGATTATTGATCATCAATACTGGTGACGGCAAAGGTAAAAGTACCGCGGCGTTCGGCTTAGCGATGCGGGCTCACGGACGCGGCAAAGCAGTCAAAATTTTTCAGTTCATGAAAGTGCCTAGTGCACGCTTTGGCGAACACCGCGTCTTTGAACAACTGAACGTGCCGATCGAAGGCCTAGGCGATGGCTTTAGTTGGAAGAGTCAAGACCTTGAACGTTCAGCGCAACTCGCCCGCGATGGCTGGGCTAAGGCGAGTGCGGCGATTTTAAGTGGCGAGTTTTTTATGGTGACCCTAGACGAACTCACCTATCCGATTACCTTTGGTTGGGTTCCCCTTGAAGACGTATTGCAAACCTTACGCACACGCCCTCCAGAAGTGCACGTCGTGATCACAGGTCGGCGCTGCCCAACAGAAATCATTGAGATTGCCGATACCGTGACCGAGATGACCATGATCAAACACGCGTTTGATGCAGGTGTTCCTGCACAACGCGGAATCGAAGATTAATGCGCGCACGTTGCGTGATGGTGCTGGGCACGACGAGCGGCGCTGGCAAGAGTTGGCTGGCGACCGCACTGTGTCGCTGGTATGCACGTCAAGGCTTAAAAGTGGCGCCCTTTAAGGCGCAGAACATGAGCAACCACGCCCGCGTCGTCGCAACGCAACGTGGTGCGGGCGAAGTCGGCTCAGCACAGTATTTTCAAGCGCTGGCAGCACACGCAGTGCCCGAGGTTCGCATGAACCCCGTATTACTTAAGCCCGAGGCAGACTCGGGCAGTCAGGTGATTTTGCTAGGGCAAGTCAACGCAGAACTGACAAAAATGCCGTGGCGCGATCGAAGCGAAACCCTTTGGCCTTTTATTACCGAGTCTCTTGACGCATTACGCTCCGAGAATGATGTTGTGGTGATCGAAGGCGCAGGGTCTCCGGCTGAAATCAATTTAATGGATCGAGACATCGTCAATCTGCAGGTGGCGCGCCATGCGAATGCTCGCTGCCTACTCATCACTGATATCGATCGGGGTGGAGCCTTCGCACATTTATACGGGACTTGGGCATTACTGGACAAAACAGATCAGGCACTGATTCACGGTTTTGTTTTAAATAAGTTTCGTGGTGAAGCCAGTTTATTGAGCCCTGCCCCAGAAAAACTTTTTACATTAACAGGCATCCCTACCGTCGCCACGCTACCGTTCTGGCGTGAACATGGTTTGCCCGAAGAGGATGGCTTGTTTGAGGATCATGTACAACCCGACGTACCAATCACGCGCACCATCGCCATCCTCGCATATCCCTATGCCAGCAATCTTGACGAGTTTGAATCTTTAAAAAAAATACCAGGCGTACGCTTGGTTTGGGTGCGTCATCCCACCCAATTACCTGAACTGAACCGGGAAGACTGGTTAGTATTGCCTGGCTCAAAACACACCAGTGCCGATCTAGCCTGGCTGCACCAGCAGGGCCTAGCCAACGTCATCCATACCTTTGCCAAACACGGAGGTGCGGTACTCGGCGTGTGTGGTGGCCTGCAAATGCTCGGACAGCGGATGCTGGACCACCACGGGGTTGATGGCACGGCTGAGGGCCTTGGGTTACTTTCGCTCGAGACCGAATTTTCACTCACGAAAACCGTGCGGCATCGCGAAGTGCAACTTGGCACGATGGCTGGCCCATGGGCAGCGCTATCTAACCTTACGTGTCAGGGTTATGAAATTCATCAGGGGCACACGCGCGCAATACCGTCTAGCGAAGGCTTACGCAGCGACACACGCGAACTGAGCAAAGACCTCATGTGGCAAGATGCCTCGGGTCAGGTGCTAGGAATTTATCTTCACGGCCTGTTTGAAAACCCGAATATCATCGCCGCGTTATTTGGGGCACAAGTCCCCACCCTGGATACGGCGTTCGAAGGCCTAGCCGATTGTCTCGAGCGCAACATCGATCACGGCTTTCTCAAGCAGTTAATCGCGTGATCAGGCCTAGGCTTAAACCATGATATTTAAACCACCCCGTCTTGAAGATCTCAGTAACCCGGCTCTGTTAACCCGGCTGCAACTCACACTCAACAATAAAACCAAACCGCTAGGCTCACTGGGCCAGTTAGAAGTACTCGCCATCCAACTTGGTGTGATCTTACAAACAGAGGTGCCTCTCCTGACCGCCCCTCAACTCGTGGTATTTGCTGCAGATCACGGTTTAGCTCAACACGGCATATCTGCTTATCCAAGCGATGTGACTTCGCAGATGGTCAAAAATTTTTTAACAGGTGGCGCGGCGGTCAGTGTATTGGCGCGTCAACACCACATTGCCCTCACCGTCGCTGACTGTGGCGTCATGCATGAGCTCGATACACAATTTGGTTTGTATCGCTGCAAAATTGCTAACGGCACTGCAGATTCTTTGACTCAACCCGCAATGTCCGTCGATCAATGCGAACTGGCACTGTCAAACGGCCAGACTCTGATCAACGAACTGCCAGGCAACACTCTATTGTTAGGCGAAATGGGAATCGGCAACTCCTCAGCCGCGTCGCTACTGCTTGCACGCTTAACCGGTTTACCGCTTGAGCAGTGTGTGGGTGCGGGTACTGGTTTAGATCAAGACGGCATTCAACGAAAGACGGTAATTTTGCAGCAAGTCTTACGGTTGCATGCAGCTGCAACCGAGCCGCTTCAAGTTCTCGCTGCCTTTGGCGGCTTTGAGATCGCCACCATGATAGGCGCCATTCTTCAAGCAGCCGCAAGCAATCGTGTGATCGTTGTAGATGGTTTTATTACCAGCGCGGCCGTGCTTGTGGCCAGTCGGCTTAACCCCCTAGTCCTGCAGCGCTGTGTGTTCTCACATCGTTCGGCTGAGCGTGGTCATGTTTTACTACTTGAACAACTCGGCGCTAGACCTTTACTCGACCTCGAGCTGCGTTTGGGCGAAGGTTCGGGCGCCGCACTGGCCTGGCCTCTGCTCGTCTCGGCTTGCAATCTACTCACGCAGATGGCAAGTTTCACGTCCGCCGGAGTATCAAAGACTTCATCTTGAAAAGGTGTTTTGCTGATGCAGTTCATCCGCCATTTTTTACTTGCGCTGCAATACTTCACGCGCATCCCAATGTCTGAGCGACTTGCACGCTGGGTGGGTTTTAGCGCTGCCATGCAACAAGCTAGCCTTGCGCATTTTCCGGGCATTGGCTGCCTGGTGGGTGCAATAGCAGGTCTGACGTTTTATGGCTTGAGTGTGTTGCTTCCGGCAACCAGCGCCACGCCTTGGGTGGCCGCCTGCTTAAGCACAGTCGTAAGCGTCATGCTGACGGGTGCCTTTCATGAAGACGGTTTAGCAGATACGGCAGACGGTCTGGGCGGCATGGTGACACGCCAACGTGCGCTCGAGATCATGAAAGACTCACGCATTGGTAGCTATGGCGGTGTGGCGCTGGTCTTGACGCTATCGACCAAACTTGCACTTCTCACCATGCTGGGGCAACTCGATGTGGTTCTCGCTGGCTGGAGTCTGTTCGCCGCGCACGTTTGCTCGCGGCTCATGCCTTTGCTTATCACGGCTCGCCTGCGCAATATAGGCGATGACCTCGCTACCAAAACTAAGCCGCTCGCCAATCAAACACCTAAGCGCACGGTGTTCATTGCTCTCGTATGGTTATTGTTTGCGGATGCTGTATTTAGCTCGCAATACGCACCTAGCCTGTTACTTTGGGCGACCGGGTTCAGCTGCGTTGCTTGGCTGTTCATGCTTCGTCTGCTAACCCGCCGTTTGAACGGGTTTACAGGGGATACGCTCGGTGCAACCCAACAGGTCTGCGAGCTTGCTTTTTATCTTGGCATTCTCTTGGGGTTGGCTCGATGACACTCTGGCTGGTACGCCATGCCCAACCGCTGATTCACGAGGGGCTCTGTTACGGTCAACTTGATATCCCGGCTGACCCGCTCGCGACACAGGAGGCTGCACAAGCCATCGCCCCGCTGTTACCTGTCGGTGCAAAGCTGTACTGCTCTAGTCTGCAACGCGCTCAGCAACTCGCCCAAGCCATACAGCAGCGACGAGATACCGTCTCACTGACTATCGACCCGCGGTTAAATGAAATCAATTTTGGCCGCTGGGAAGGTGTTGCGTGGGACCACATTCCGAAAGCTGCCTTCGATCAGTGGATGCTAGATTTTGATCATCATCGCTTCGGAGGCGCAGAATGCTTGCGCGACCTGTTACTACGCGTTGATCAGGCTCTGCACGCGCTAACGACGAGAGAAGATGCCATTTGGGTGACCCACGCTGGAGTCATTCGTGCGGTGACTTACCTTCAGCAATACGGTCTACAGTCGATCGCGACTGCTGCAACCTGGCCTGCTGAAGCGCCGGCATTTGGTGGGTGGCAATGCTTAGCGCTTGGCCAACGCGAAGCAAGTTAACAAGCAGTCCTAACAAGTGACTCGTCACGTAGGCGGCAACAATCCAAAAAGTCTGACAGAAACCTCTTTGAAAAATTGATGGCGATCTGCGAAAGGCTGCCTTATGATGACCACAGAACAAAAATGATTCAACAGACATCGAACTAGGAGACAAACCATGACCACAATCATCGGGCAAGGCAATTTTAAATATCAAGTGGCCGAAGGCTGGGGCAAACTCCCTGCAGGCTGGAAATTTGGCGATGTCGCAGCCGTGGGAATTGACCGCCAGGATCGTGTCTACGCCTTTAACCGCGGCGAGCATCCGATGGTCGTGTTTGACCGCGAAGGTAACTTTCTAAACTCTTGGGGCGAAGGCGTATTCAAACGCGCCCACGGCGTTCAGATGGGGCCAGATGACACGATTTATTTAACCGACGATGGCGATCACACAGTACGCAAGTGCACGCTTGACGGAAAAATCCTCTTAGAAATTGGTTTGCCTGGCCAGGCCTCTCCCTACATGAGCGGCAAACCCTTTAACCGTTGCACCCACACGGCGCTATCGCCCGAAGGCGATATCTACGTGTCGGACGGCTACGGCAATTCGCGCGTGCATAAGTACAGCCCAGACGGAAAATTACTCTTTTCTTGGGGCTCACCAGGTACAGATCCCGGCCAGTTCAACATTGCCCACAATATTTTGTGCGATACCAACGGTTTAGTCTATGTTGCAGATCGTGAAAACCACCGTATCCAGATTTTTAATGGCAAAGGTAAGTACGAAGGGCAATGGGGCAATATGCATCGGCCTTGCGGACTCTTTTTAACCGGTGGCAAGTGCCCCCTTTGCTATGTCGGCGAGCTTGGTCCACATCTGCCCGTCAACAGAAATATGCCCAATGTCGGACCTCGTGTCAGCATTTATGATTTGTCTGGCAATCTGCAAGCGCGCGTCGCGGCCGAAGAGCCTCACGGCACCGGCGTCGGTCAATTTATTGCACCACACGGCATGGCGGTGGATAGTCATGGAGACATGTATGTCGGAGAAGTTGCTTACACCTCTTGGCCAGCCTCGTATCCCGACATCCCTAAACCAGAGTATGTTCGATGTTTACAAAAATTTATTAAAGTCCCTTGACGATCCTGCTGAGCGAACTGGCCGTTGTGAATGACTCGCTGCGCTTTGAGGGCGTGGCGTTTGATATAGCCTCTGCGCTGCACGGTGGTAGTACCACCCACAAATTTCTGTGTTGAATTGCCAGTTATCCCGACATCAAGTCGATTATTTATCCAAAAAAATGGCCCCCATGAACATAATCGTTGCACTCAAGCGCTTTTCGATCATCGCACTCTTGCTAGCGTTTAGCGGACCAAGCCTGGCCCAAGCCGACTACCCCAATAAACTGGTACGTATCATCTTGCCCTACGCACCGGGCGGCACGACTGACATGGTTGCACGCGCGGTAGCGCAACAGCTTGCGGTCAAGTGGGGCCAGTCGGTCATCGTCGACGCCAAGCCGGGCGCCAGCGGGCTCATCGACACCGGGGGAGCTTCCATCAGTTCGGTCTGGTTGCGGGCGTAGGCTTGCAACATGGCCAGCGCACGCACGGCCTGCTCGGGTGTCTCGTAACTGGCGATGCCGCTGTGGGTATCGGGCTCATCCACAACGGCAGCTATGCGAAGAACACCGGGCGCACCACGGGGATCAGGCGCATGCCGATGCTCACCGACACCAGCAACTGGTTACAGCGGTCGGCGATGTCAGCTTCCTGCAGGATCTTGATCCCGGTCGCCGCCACCAGCAGCACGGCCAGGCCCTCGTCGTTCAGGCGCCGGATCAGCGTGAACAGCTCCTCCACCAGCAGGGGCGACAGGCCGAAGGAGTTCTTGTCGTTCAGTTTGTAGGCCACGGTGGGGGCCACGATCAGCTGCATCAGGTCGACGCCCAGTTCACGCAAGGTCTCATACTCGCCCAGCGTCTCAACCCCTTCGCACAGCGGGGTCACGCCTAGATCGCGCAGCATGCGCAGGGTCGAGCTGACGATGGTCTGCTTGATGCTGCTGGTGTCGATGTCTCGGATCAGGTCCATGTCGAGCTTGACGATGTCGGGCTGGAATTTCGACAGCAGGCCCAGGCCCGCATAGCCGGCCCCGAAATCGTCGATCGCGTAGACGCCGACGATCAGGGAATCGGTATGGGGGTTCTCGTCGGCGCGGCGCTGCATGGTGTCGACGGCCTGCTCGAAGGCAGGCATGGTT
>CALCPT010000216.1 GCA_937897265.1 uncultured Alcaligenaceae bacterium | reverse complement strand
GGCCAGCACCTCGGCATCCGGGACCTGCGCGATCCAGACGTCCGGACGCGCCACTGCAGTGCGCTGCGCCAGAAAGTGGTGCATCAGGCTGCTGACGCTGAGGCCGCCGGCGCGCAGCACGGCCTGCAGCGAAGCGGCGGACAGCCGCGCCTCGGCAGCGGCCGCGCGCGGCGCCGACGTCAGGGAAGCAGAAGAGACATCGAGAGCCAAGGCAGGGGTCCGCTCCGTTGTTGTATACAAACAAGGATTCATGACGTCGCAAGCGATATGCCAAGGATCGGCCGTCGCGATCGCCGGCGTCCCATCGGCCGATCGCGCCGGCTACGTCATCTGACGTAGGCCGTGACGACCGTCGAGGCGCGGTTCTTGCGCCTGTTACCGGGCCATGAGCACCAGCCCCACCACCCATGCAGCACCGCAGGAGCAGCGGATCATCAAGATCCGCCGCGACTACAACACCTGGGTGGCCGACGAAACGCTGGAGGATTACGCACTGCGTTTCACCGCTCGCTCGGCGCGCAAGTGGAGCGAGTTCCGCGTGGCCAACACCGCGTTTGGTGCGGCTTCGTTCCTGATTCTGGAGGCGGTTGGCGCCACGCTGCTGGTGCAGTACGGCTTTACCAACGCGTTTTGGGCCATCCTGGCCACCGGGCTGATTATTTTTCTGGCCGGCCTGCCCATCAGCGTCTACGCCGCGCGCTACGGGGTTGATATAGATTTGCTGACGCGCGGTGCAGGCTTTGGCTACGTTGGGTCAACCATCACCTCGCTCATTTACGCTGCCTTCACCTTTATATTTTTTGCACTCGAAGCGGCTATCATGGCGCTTGCTTTACAGTTGTATCTCGACTGGCCTATTGTCTGGTGTTACATCATCAGCGCATTGGTCGTGGTCCCTCTTGTGGTGCGCGGCATCACGTTGATTTCAAAGCTACAAATTTGGACACAAGCACTGTGGCTCGTGCTCTTGGTCAGCCCCTATATCGCGATCGCCTTGAAAGACCCCGCTGCCTTTAAAGCCTTCACGGGCTTAAGTGGTCAGCTGTCAGGGAGCAGTGACTTTGACTGGCTCATGTTTGGTGCAGCATCGACCGTAGCCTGCTCACTCGTGGTGCAAATTGGGGAGCAAGTCGACTACTTGAGATTTTTGCCTGAAAAAACCTCTGTTAATCGCGTGCGTTGGTGGGCCGCGGTCATCATCGCGGGGCCTGGCTGGATAATTCCCGGCATGGCAAAAATGATGGGGGGAGCGTTTCTTGCCTTTCTAGTGCTTCAAGTTGAGCTACCAACCGAGATCGCAAGCGAACCGACGCGTATGTATCTAGCGGGTTTTAGTTATGTGTTTGACGATACGCGCTGGGTCTTAGGGATCACAACGCTATTCGTCATCGTTTCGCAGATCAAAATTAACGTGACAAATGCCTATGCCGGTTCGCTCGCTTGGTCTAACTTTTTTGCTCGCCTCACCCACAGCCATCCAGGTCGGGTTGTGTGGCTCATCTTCAATGTATTAATTGCCACCTTACTCATGACTTTGGGTGTGTTTCGAGCACTTGAGCATGTACTGGGGCTATATAGCAACGTAGCGATCGCCTGGATTGGAGCGTTGGTGGCCGATCTTGTGATCAATAAACCGCTTGGCCTCTCGCCTAAAGGCTTAGAATTCAAACGCGCTCACCTCTACGACATCAATCCAGTTGGTCTGGGTGCGATGCTCTGCGCTGCGGCCCTCGCCTTGCTAGCTTATAACGGCCTCTTTGGAGATACCGCCAAGGCCTTTGCGCCCTTCATCGCGCTCGTGCTCTCGATCGCACTCTCGCCCCTATTTGCCTGGCTCACACGCAGTCGCTGGTACAGCGCCAGGCGCCCAACCTCCTTGGCAAGCGTCAATGGCATTGTTCAGTGCAGTGTGTGCGAAAACCCATTTGAGCTTCCTGACATGGCTCACTGTCCCGCCTATGGGGCACCAATCTGTTCTCTGTGCTGTTCGTTAGACTCGCGTTGCCACGACTCATGCAAAGTAGGCTCACGACTCGACCAGCAAGCCTCAGACTGGATGATCCATCTTTTACCCAATGTTTTTTCTGAAAAATTTAAATCACGGGCTGCACGTTTTCTGTTGGTCTTCGTTTCATTGACTGTCGTTCTGGCGACTGTCATGGGTATTGCCTTAAGTCAGGATAATTCGTTTGAAAACACTGCTTACACCTTTCAAGCTAACGTTTTTTTGAGAGTATTTTTAATGCTCCTACTGTTAGTCGCAGTCTGTAGTTGGTGGGTCGTATTAATCAGCGAAAGTCGTCGGCTGGCTCAAGAAGAATCCAACGCACAAAGTCGTTTACTACAACGCGAAGTTGAGGTGCTCAGGCGCACTGATGCAGCACTTCAGTTGGCAAAAGAACAAGCTGAACACGCTAATCGCGCCAAGAGCCGCTATGTTGCAGGCATGACTCACGAATTGCGAACACCGCTAAACAGCATTCTTGGTTACTCGCATATTTTGCTTAAAGACAACTCTCTTGCGCGTTCGCAACGCGAGGCGCTTGAAACCGTCAAGCGCAGTGGCTCGCATATGGCAGGCCTCATTGATGACTTACTGGATTTGGCGCACATCGAATCAGGCCGACTGCGGCTTGAAACCACTGCGATACCGCTACCTCAACTGCTCGACGAGCTCGTACGTATGGTGCGACCTCAAGTGCAAGCGCGGGGTCTTGAATTTGTCTATCAACTGAACGGTGAACTCCCCGCGTGGGTCAAAGGTGACGCAAAGCGCCTCACTCAGATCTTAATCAACTTGCTCGGCAACGCGATCAAATTCACAGATAAAGGCTGCGTGACGTTGCGTGTGGATGCACGTACCCAAGTCTTGCAATTTCATGTCGAAGACACCGGGGTGGGCATTGCGCCGCAAGACCAGCAGCGTATTTTCTTGCCTTTCGAGCGCGGCGGTGCTGCACGTCTGCGCGGCGAGCCGGGCACAGGGCTTGGCCTCACGATCACTGGCTTATTGACGTCGATGATGGGCGGCGATTTATCAATGACGAGCCAGCAAAATTCAGGGAGCACATTCACTGTCAAACTCTACATGCCACACGCTGCCCATCCCGGCCCTCAAATGCCGGCGGTGGGTGCGGTATCTGGATACACAGGCAAGCGCCTCACCCTCTTGGCGGTTGATGACCAAGCGGATCAACGACAAATGCTCGCCGCACTTCTGAGCCCCTTGGGGTTCAACATGCGCGAAGCGGCTAGCGGTAGCGAGTGCCTTGAAAGTTTGAGCGATCATAAACCCGACGCCATTTTGCTAGATATTTCGATGGACGAAATGGACGGCTGGGAGACTGCAAAAGCGATTCGTGCTCGTGGATACATAGACATCCCAATCATCATGGTATCGGCCAATCTCTTTGACAATCACGCTGACAAACTCGCTCTGGCTAATTGTCAGGCGTTTGTGAGCAAGCCCGTCCTTGAGTCTGAACTGATCGGGGTATTAGGGCGCTATCTGGGTATCGAATGGATCTCAGCCGAACTCAGCGGCGTTGATTTACCTTCAAAATTTGGCACAGAAGTTGCTTTGACTGAAGAAAGTATTCCAGAGGTTCTACGCGAAAAAATGGTGCAGCTACTTAAAACCGGTCATGTGCAGGGATTACTCAACCTGTTGGACCGCCACGCGCAACACGAACCGTCTCATCTGTCCTTGACGCAAAGCTTGCGTGCAATGGTCTTACGCTTTGATTTCGAGTCGTTACTCAAACTGACCAAACAGCCCCACGATGACTGAGCAACTGTCTGCCATGCGTCCAATCGTTTTGCTGGTGGATGACGTGCCCAGCAGCCTAGGGCCTCTTTACCAATCGCTTGAGGCTGCGGGCTATGACGTGGTGGTCGCACTCAGCGGCGAGGTGGCGCTCGAGCGACTTGAGATGGTTTTAGTCGATGCGGTACTGCTTGACGCAGTGATGCCTGGCTTGTCAGGTTTTGAAACGTGCAAACGTATCAAAGCCAACCCCGCCTTTAGCCACGTGCCTGTAATCTTTATGACAGGATTATCTGAAACCGATGCCCTTGTGAGCGGTTTTGATAGCGGGGGTGTAGATTACGTTGTCAAGCCAGTCAAAGCCGAAGAGGTGCTGGCAAGGCTACAAGTGCATATCCGTAACGCCCGTGTTGCCCGTCTGGCACGAGAAGCTGTCGATGTAGCAGGCTTTGGCGTCGTACTGATTGACTCTATAGGGCGTATCGCCTGGCACTCCCCAAGAGCGCGGCTGTGGTTAAAAGAGGACCTGTCGGCCTTAGATCTTTCGGCACTACTTAAAACTGGCAGCGAACGGCTAACCTTCTCAGGGTATCCAGAACTTTCGGTCCGTAATCTGGGCAAGGTGGGCCTGGGTGAAACCATGCTCTTGCTTGCTCAGGCAACAATAACCGGTGGAGACTCGGCTCGTTTACAACAAGCCGCGCTTACACAACGCGAAAGCGAAGTCTTATCGTGGCTTGCAAAAGGAAAAACCAACCGCGACATCGCTGAGATACTTGGAATGAGCCCGCGCACCGTCAACAAACACCTTGAACATATCTTTAACAAGCTCGGTGTTGAAACTCGCTCGGCCGCCGCAGCGATTGGTGCGCGCTTTAGCCCTGAATAAGAGCGCTGTGAGGCCTTTGTGTTCGGCGTGACTGTGTGGCGTAGCGGCAAATCCCGCATAGCTCGCGTAATCGCCACCTTGAGTTATTGGAGCAACCAAAACATCACCAAGCTTGTTGAATTCTTTGTTCGTCAACACGAGGGCTTGTCGAGTGCCGAGCTGTTACCCATCTTTAATGGCTATTCAGCCTTGATGCCTGCAAACTTAATCACCTTTGTCCACTTTTCCGTGGCTTCGGAAAGGATAGTCCCGAACTCTGCGGGGGTTCCACCAAGCACAGTCCCGCCAAGCTTAGTAATATTGGCTTGAATATTGCTATCGGCAAGCCCCATGTTAAGTTCTTTATTCAACAAATTAATAATTTCAGTTGGGGTATTTTTTGGGGCGCCGATTCCAGCAAAACCACTAGCCTCATAGCCGGGAACGAACTCACCCACTGTGGGCACATCGGGCAAAATACTCAAACGGGATGCCGTCGTCACAGCGAGGGCACGTAGTTTTCCAGCTTGAATCTGTTGAATGGATTCCGACACGGGCGCGAACACCACTTGTATATGACCAGCGATCAGATCTGCGACAGCGGTTGCGCCTCCCTTGTACGGCACATGGACTAGATTTAGGCCAGTCATCATCTTAAAAAGTTCGCAAGTAATGTTCTGCGGTGTCCCTTGACCAGCAGATCCATAGTTGATCTTGCCAGGGTTGGACTTGGCGTATGCGATGAACTCTGGCATCGTCTTGGCCGAGACTGATGGATGAACGACTACAACGTAAGGCAGTCGCGCAGAGCATATGACAGGCGTGATGTCCCGCATAAAGTCGAAATTGAGATTAGTAAACAGAGCCGCATTGATTGCATGCGGTGTAACGATTTGTAGAAGAGTGTAGCCATCGGGCGGAGCTTTGACGACTGCCTCCGTTGCAATGTTGCCGCTTGCGCCTGCTCGATTTTCTACTATGAATTGTTGGCCAAGACGTTCCGAAAGCCATTGGCCCATCAAGCGAGCCTGAATGTCGGTGGCTCCTCCAGCAGCAAAGCCAACAACGATGCGAGCCGGCCGTGAAGGATAGGCTTGCGCCCAGCTGATTCGGCTAGCCAGCGACAAAGCAGAGGCACCCATAGCCATTTGTAAAAATGAGCGGCGAGGAAATTTCATGTTGACTCCTGTTGGTATTTTTTACCTGAGATCAAGATTCAATACTCAGCTCTGCTGTAGCTTGTCGCGCTCAGTCCTCTTTTTGCAAGTAGCTTTGGAATACCCCCACATGCACTTGCGCAGAGTCCGACGCATTGGGCCATAAGTCCTCAGTGCGAAAGGCGACATCGTATGTCGGTTCGTCCTCAGCCTGAATGCCGTGGGCATGTGCATCGGGAAATGGGTAGGCAGGTGTTTCTCGCACGACGACACCTTGCTTGCCGCGAATGTAGGCGGGCATGCGGATATGCCCTGCGAAGAACTCATTGCGCACACGTACACGGTCACCGGGCTTGAACTGCTGCCGATCAGGCAGATTACTGCGGCCCGCAGCGCTTGGCCCTGCGAGAGGGAATGCCCCCTTCGCCAGCTTTTCGAGTTCCTCCCGGGTCGTCACTCCTTTTTCGACGAGCAACGTCGCAAGGCTAGTCAGTGTGCGCTCGTAGTAACTTGCTGACATGTAATGGTATGGCGACATGCGCTCAATGGCATGACGATACTCGTCCATGTTGAAGATGCCATGACGAACAGCAAGGCCGTAGAGCGCATTGGCTCTTCTTTCCCATTCTGCGTGGAATACTGATGCATTGGGCGCATAGCGGATGACGCCGAACCCCTGGCGACCGCCCATATCGTGTACACCGTCCATGTTCTAGCTCCCCATTAAGCGTGCAACGCCGATCATTGATTCTTTTGTGATGATTTCCACAAGCCGATCCTCTGGCCAGCCTATTGTTTCTGGAGGTTGATGTGGAACGACCATGTATCGAGTATCCGTGGTGGTATCCCACACTTTGATCTCGGTGGTCGCAGGCAGATCAAGACCCATTTCCTTGAGTACTGTGCGAGACTCTCTGACGACACGTGCCCTATATTCCAGATCCTTATACCAATCAGGCGGCAATCCAATAATCGAAAACGCAGTGCAAGAGCACAATGTGCAAACAATCACATTGTGAATCTTCGAGGTGTTTTCAAGTGCGACAAGATAACGATGATGGGGCGGCATGTCGAAGCCTAGCTCAGCAGCTGCAGCTTTACCATCCGCCAAAAGCCGCTGTCGATACGCCGGATCAGTCCAGGCTTTGGCGATGATCCGGGCACCGTTGCGTGGTACCCAGTCTTCTTCGGCCCGATGATAGGCTTGGTCAATAGCGGCAGCCGGTTCCATACCGCGCGCTTCCAGCACTGACTGGATCGCATTCATACGATCTTCTACGGATGCAGATTTGTTGGAATTCATGCCGTCTTCGTCCATTGTTATATTTCTCTAAACACCAAGAGTGAGTCAGTGTATATCCGGGCGGACATTTTGAAGCAAAAAATTAAGACAGCTTTTTGCTAGGGTTTAGTCGGCGTCGCACCTATGGTGGTCAGGATTCAACCTTGTTTTTAGTGCATTTTCAGACTAAGTTGTATCTCTACTTTCCATGCCCCCACCTCACCATCATTTGTATGAACCATTGGACAGATCACTGCGGGACCTCTTTTGTCACCGAAAAACAACCGGCTCGCGCCTCGCGTGGCATGGTGGTCACCAACCATCCCCTGGCCTCTGCTGCTGGCTCAGAAATGTTGTGCGCAGGTGGCAACGCAGTCGACGCAGCCGTAGCAGCGCTGTTCACGTTGAGTGTGGTCGAACCCATGATGGTTGGCCTGCTCGGCGGCGGGTTTGCACACCTTCGTCATCCCGATGGGACGCACACCATCCTGGAAGGCCAAGGCACGTGTCCGCAAGCGGTTGGCCCACACACCTTCACGCACGACGCGTTAGCCCCTGCCGGTTCGCTTGAAAGCGTAGGTCGCCAACACAGCTTAGGCAGAAAGGCCGTGGCCACACCCGGCAACCTGATGGCTTGGTGCCAAATGCTTTCGCAGCATGGTTCCATGTCTTTGTCAGAGGTGATTACGCCGGCCATCAAACACGCCTCTTGTGGCTTCAGGGCCACGCAATACTTGAGTGACTGCATTACCGAAAACGCGGCTGATTTGTCGCTAGACCCCGAAATTTCTCGATTGTTCTTGCCCCAAGGTCAAGCGCTTCAAAAAGGCGATTTGCTGGTGCAAGGCGCCTATGCCGACACCCTGAAGCTGGTAGCCCAAGAAGGTGCCAACGCTTTGTACAGCGGGGCACTCGGCCGTGCCTTGTGTACCGACATTGCAAGTCAACAGGGCTTTTTAAGCCTAGAAGATTTACGCCTCTACAACACCCGTCATCCCGCTGCATTACGTAGCGATTACCGCGGTTTTGAAATCATCGGTCCGCCACCACCGTGCGCAGGACCTTTGCACATCGGGCAAATGCTGAACGTGCTCGAAGGTTTTGATCTAAAAGCCATCGGCTTCGGAACCGAACAAGGCGTCCACTTGCTCGCGGAGGTCATGAAAATGGCTTTTACAGATCGCTCTGCGGTCACTGCAGACCCAGACTTTGTAAATGTCCCCATCGAAAAACTGTTGTCTGCCGAATACGCTGCCGAGCGCCGCAAGCAAATAAACCTGCATCAAGCACAAACGTGGTCCCCAGGCCTGGCGCCTGCTGAAAGCGCAAACACCACCCACATCACCGTAGCTGACAGTGAAGGGCGCATTGTCAGTGCCACGCAGACCATCAATTCGGTGTTTGGTGCGCGCTACATGGTGCCAGGCACTGGCATGATTCCCAATAATTATCTGTACGTTCTCGATCCGAGGCCTGACCGCGCCAACTCAATGGCCCCCGGAAAGCGAGTGACTTCGTCCATGGCACCTTTAATGGTGATCAAGGACGGTGAGCCCCGCTACGCGCTCGGTTTGCCTGGCGGCTTGAGGATCTTTACTTCTGCGCTCCAAGCCGTGATCAACCTGATCGATCATGGCATGAGCTTGCAAGAGGCGGTTGAGGCACCCCGCATCTGGACCCAAGGGTTCGAGCTAGAGCTAGAGCCCGCCTTTTCTGAGGCACTGCACACCTCACTTCAAACCCGTGGTCACCGCGTTGTGCACGTACCCAATGTGGGCGGCGGCATGAACGCGATTGAATTCCATGACGATAGATCCCTCGAGGGTGCCGCCTGCTGGCGGGCAGACGGCACGCCTATCGGCATAGGTGGTGGATTGGCTCGCAAAGGTGTTCGCTTCTTGCCTGAAACTAAATGAAACTGTGCATTCTCGATAACGATGACTTAGACCCAGCTGCCGTACCGATTTGGGGCAGTTATGCCAACATGTTTGAGCGCTTGTTGCGGGATGCGGGCTTTCAGGGCGATGTCGAAACCTTCAGTGCACGCCACGCGCAGTACCCCGGTTCGTTTGATGCTTACGATGTCGTGCTGCTGACGGGCAGCCGTGCAGATGCGTTTTCAAAAGAGCCTTGGGTGCTGGACTTGTGCTCGCGCGTGAGCGCTTTGCTAAAGCAAAAAAAGCGTCTCATTGGTGTTTGTTTTGGGCATCAACTGATCGCGCATTGCCTGGGTGCCAAGGTCGACCGCGCCCCTCATGGCTGGTGCCTGGGACGTCATACCTACACTTGGCATGAGCCGCAGTATTTTGAAGAATGCTCAGAGCAAGTCAGTCTATTGGCCAGTCACCAGGACCAGGTGTTAGAGCTGCCCACAGGCGCGCGTTTGCTGGCCAGCAATTCACACTGTCCGATTGCGGCCTATGCCATAGGTCAGCAGGTGCTGTGCTTACAGCCCCATCCAGAGTTTGACCCAGAGTACAGCGCGTTTTTGCTGGAAAAACGCCGGGTCCAGTATGGCGAGGCGGTCTATCATGAGGCCTTGTCGGGCTTGCACTCTGGCCACGATGGTGCACGTGTGGCGCACCTGATGCTGCGCTTCATGGAGCAAGCGTGAAGTGGAATTACCCCAAATCTTAAACAAAGGATTAAGTCTGAACTGGGGTGTGTAGGGTTTCTTTCTCAACAAAAAAGGCCTTGGGGCTAATTGCCTCAAGACCCTTGTATTAGAGCCTAGAGCCCTGCCTTCCGCCGGAAACGGCTATCAGAAGTAATTTGGCTCCCCGAGCTGGACTCGAACCAGCGACCTGCGGATTAACAGTCCGTCGCTCTACCGACTGAGCTATCAGGGAATTGTCGTTGAAAATCGGTCGGATATTGTATTTTTATAAAAAAGACAACTGCCGTGCAAACTCAGCGATGTCCAAGACTATAGCATAGTTGACATACTTCAGCCAAACGAAGCCCGACTCGCCACAGGGCGCGCGTCAAGGTACATTCACGTTAAAACCACCATAACAACTGAGGCAAGCTTTGAAACGATTTCTGCAAGTACTAAACGCTGGCGCCCTAGCGCTCTTATCGCTGACCTCAGCGCAGTCAGCCGCGCAAACACAAGCAACCTATCCCAATAAAACGGTTCGCTTGGTGGTGCCGTTTCCGGCCGGGCAAGCCACTGACATCATCGCGCGTTTGTTAGCCGAGCGTTTAACGCAACGCTGGGGGCAGCCGGTATTTGTCGATAATAAAGGCGGTGGTGCCAGCATCCCTGGCATGCTGGTCGGCAAAGAGGCCCCACCTGACGGCTACACCATTACCTTTGCCAGCAGCACCACCACTGCTGTCAACGAAGCCTTGTATCCGAAACTACCCTACAACATGCAACGCGATTTCGTCCCGGTTGCAGGAGTGTTTACGCAACCTTGGTTGATTCTTGCGAACCCGTCTGCTCCATATAACAATTTAAAAGACTTAATAGAGGCTGCGCGGCAAGCGCCCGGCAAGCTCACTTGGGGTTATGGTGCGAACGCACTTGAATTAGCTGCCGAGCTTTTCAAGCAACGCGCGCAAATTGACATCACGGGCGTGTCATACAAAGGCAGCGGCCCAGCGATGAATGACTTATTGGGCGGGCACATTATGTTGGCGGTTGACACGATGGCTTCATCGTTGCCACATATTCAAGCGGGCAAACTAAAAGCGATTGCTTCACTGTCAAGCGAGCGTGCCTCGCAACTGCCTGAGGTGCAAACGATTGCCGAGCAAGGCTATCCTGGGTTTGTTGGCGTGGGTTGGGCGGGCTTGTTTATGCCTAAGGGCACTGCGCCTGCGATTGTGAAAAAGGTGTCTGACGATGTACATCAGATTTTGAACGAGGCAAGTGTGCAACAAGCCCTGGCGCAGCGTGGCTCAACACCTGACTTAAGACCCCTGCCCGAGTGGTCGGCGTTTGTCAGCGCCGAGACCTTAAAGTGGGCCGAGGTGATTAAGAAGGGCAACATTAAGCTGGCTGAGTAACGTTATTGAGCAGTCACTCAGCACTGTTGCAGAGAAGGCCAGAAGTGCATTTAAATTTTTTATATCCGGCAATAAAAATACAATATCGTTTTTTATTGCCGGATATAAAAATACAATGTCGTATTTTTATTGCTTAATGTGCAGATATTGTATTTTTAAATTAAAACAATTTATATCAATTATTTAGTCAAATAAAAATAGTACATCTATTACTATTTAACTAGTACAACAATCCTCTGCCTGCTGTCAGAGCATTCTGCATCGTCATAAACTCGGCCCCCTCTTTAATCAAGCTTTCAACAAAGCCTTCAAAGGCCAGCATGCGGTTGCCGCGACCTAAAACGTAGGGATGCATGGTGTAGGTCAGGATGCCGAAATCGGTACTCTTTTTGAAATACCTGAACTCGTCTAGCCAGCTTTCCATCACGGTACGGGCACTTTGCAGGCCGGGGTTGACGGTGGTGGGCATGCGCCAGTATTCAAAATGAGGGTGGTCATCCAAATGCCAGCTAATAGGCATTTCGATCAGGCTGGTCTCTTTACCAAATTTGACGGGTTCGCCAAGTTTGACTTGATCGCCGGCCCGCACTGGGTAAGGATGATAATCGCCACCCATCATGCTGCTGTCGTACTCAAAACCATACTTCAGCAACAGATTTAAGGTGTTTTCGCTCAAATCCCATGAGGGCGAGCGATAGCCAACTGCCCTACCCCCGGTGAGCTGTTTGATGGCGGCACTAGCGCGCAGCATGTCAGACTCTTCTTCTTCAAGAGTTTGGCTGGCTGGCGGGATATGCGCCCAGCTATGGTGGCCGATCTCGTGACCGCCCTTCAGCACAGCCTCGCAGGCCGCAGGGTACGTTTCAATCGTAAAGCCTGGCACAAACCAAGTAGTGGGGATGCTGTGCGCTTTCACTAAATCTAGGATGCGTTTTGAGCCCACGACCCCGAATTCGCCACGCGACAAGGGCGTGGGTGAAGTCATCCCTCGTGAGATAAAACCAGATTGCACATCAAAATCATAAGTCAAACAAACGATGTGGCGTGGCATAGCAAATCCTTTAAAGGCCAGAATACGTTGACTACAGTAAGCTCTGTCAGATATGTTAGCAAGTTAAACAACTGAGGGATTTTGGATGTCTGGTCGCACTGACAACTCGTCGCTCGAACACTCTGCAAAAGCTTCGCGCTTAGGCAGACTGCTTGAAAGCTGGAGTTCAGGAATTTTAATCGTCGTACTGCTGCTGCTCTGGCAGACGGGCGTGCGGTATTTTGAAGTGCCTAACTTCTTGCTCCCGGCTCCAACCGAAATCGCGCAGCTGTTTGTTGATGAATGGTCGTTAATTCAAATGCACTCGCTTGCCACGATTTGGGCGATCTTAACGGGCTATGTGACAGCGGTAGTGTTTGCCTTGATCGTCTCGGCCCTGATGATTCGCTTTAGCTTGCTTGAACGCTTAATCATGCCCATTTTTGTTGGTTTGCAAAGCGTGCCCAAAATTGCGATTGCACCTTTGATTTTGGTATGGGTGGGTGCAGGCATGGGATCAAAAATTGCCGTGGTGATGTCGATTGCTTTTTTCCCGATCGTAATCAACACCATGGCGGGCTTTAAAGAGGTAGATCGCGGCTTAGCGGATGTGTTTCGTTCAGTTGACGCCAACGAACGGCAGTTGCTCTTTAGGCTGAGGCTACCTTATGCCATACCGTATATTTTTGCAGGGTTACGGATCGCGACGACTCTGGCCGTACTTGGGGCGATCGTGGCCGAGTGGCTGGCTGCGTCTAATGGTCTAGGATACTTAGTGCTATCGGGCAGCTTTAACTTTAATACAGCCCGCTCGTTTGCTGCGATCATCTCGCTCGCAGTGATCGGCACAGTATTTTTTAATTTCATGTCATGGATTGAAGCGCGGGTGTCGTGGCGCACTGGTCTGAATGATTCGACTTCACGAAGGTAAAAAATGATGAAAAGCTTCTACTCACTTAAAGGTCTAAACCCAATTCAAGGTCTGAGCAAACACGCCTTCCTTAGCGCTCTCGCACTCTGCACCTTGGCCTTCTCTTCAGCCCCTGCCCTCGCCCTGGATAAGGTCGTGCTGCGCATCAACTTCACACCCTGGGGGATGCACGCTCAATATTTTGGTGGTCGTGCGCAAGGTTTTTATAAGGCAGAGGGTATTGATCTAGAAATTCGTCCACCAGCCGCTGGGCAACAAAACGAAGTCATGATCGCAACTGGTCGCGAGCAATTTGGCGTGACCAATGCTGACGCCTTTGTCAAAGCAAAAGGTAGTGGTCTGCCTGTCGTAGCTGTGATGGCTGATCAACCTGACAATCCGTTTTCAGTCATCACGCCAGTCAAGGCGGGCATCACTACCCCAGAAAAAATGAAAGGTATGAAACTTGCCTGGTTTCAAGCCAATGTGATGGGCTTAATTGAGCCGGTATTGGCCAAAGGCGGTCTAACCCGTAAAGATGTTGATTTTGTGACGGTTGCACGCGGTGCTGAGGTGCAGATGCTGGCTGCAGGTCAGGTCGATGGGCTATTTGGTTATTCGTTTGGCCAGGCGTTGACGCTTGAGGGCAAAGGGTTTCCGGTTAACGTGATGCCGGTACGTGATTATGGCGTACAGTTTTACGGCACAGTGATTTATACCAATGAGGCTCTGCTAAAAAGCAACCCAGATTTGGTCAAGCGCTTTGTACGCGCAACGATCAAGAGCTTAATCTGGACTCACGGCAATGTTGAAGAAGCAATGAAAGAAATCGTTGCGGTTTCGCCTGATCGCGAACTTAAGCTTGAATCGCGCAAGCTTCGCATGATTTACGACCTTTACAATACGCCTGATTATGCTGAACGCTTTGGTTTGATGACCGATGCAAAATGGCAATCTTCAATCGACATTTTGGCAAGCGGTGGCGATTTGCCTAAAAAACCGACCGCGCAAAGCATGTACACCAATGCCATCATCAACAGCATTGATGAAGCAAAAGATCTGGCCAAACTTGTGAAGCAACCCGCGAAATGAGTGCTGTGCAGTCTTCATCTCGTGGCATTTCAATCGCGGGCATTCAGGTCACCTATGGGCTTGGCTCGGCGCAGGCCGTTCAAGCCTTAGCGCCGGTTGACCTTGAAGTCGCCGATGGCGCCTTCGTTTCACTTGTTGGCCCTTCTGGCTGCGGCAAAAGCACCTTACTAAAAGTATTGGCAGATTTAATGCCGCCCACTCAAGGGCAAGTATCGATCAACGGGCTGCCACCCAGCGCTTTGCGACAAGCAGGTCGTATTGG
This sequence comes from uncultured Alcaligenaceae bacterium, assembly GCA_937897265.1. Taxonomy (GTDB): domain Bacteria; phylum Pseudomonadota; class Gammaproteobacteria; order Burkholderiales; family Burkholderiaceae_B; genus Zwartia. Next base: position 10,494 of record CALCPT010000216.1, on the reverse strand, counting down.
TTTAGTGTTTCAACAAGCGAATTTGATGCCCTGGCTGACGATTGAAAAAAACGTCAAGCTACTGAAAGAGTTGGTGCAAGCAAAGAGCAAAAGCGCGACTGACTTGCCTCGGGTACAAAATTCGCAGACAGCACAAAGCGTTGAGCAGCTGCTTGAGGTCGTTGGTCTAAAAGGTTTTGAGAAAAAACTTCCTCATCAGTTGTCAGGCGGTATGCAACAACGGGCCGCGCTCGCGCGTGCCTTGGCGCTTGATCCCTCGATTTTATTGATGGATGAGCCGTTTGCCGCACTTGATGAGATCACCCGCGATCGCATGGCCTTTGAACTGATGCGTATTTGGCAACAATATCGCAAGACCGTGATCTTTGTGACGCATTCACTTGCCGAAGCCGTATTTTTATCCGATCAAGTCGTGCTGATGTCTGCACGCCCTGGTCGTATTCACAAAATTTATGACATTGATCTACCCCGCCCACGCACTGAAGACACGCGTTTATCCGACGACTTTATTCGCTTAGTGGGTGAGATCAATCGCGAACTGTATAAGGTGATGCTGCTGTGAGCAAACGAGACAAAATGCCCTGCCTGACTGTGGGTGACAACGCCTTTGAGCGTGGCGTCGCCCACGGTAAAACCTTCGCTGCGGATGTGGCAGCAAACCTTGAAACCTATTTACGCCGTTTTGAGGCTTCGGGCCTGGCGCGCGCCGAGGCGCTAGAAGAAGCCTTGCGTTGGCAAACAGCCATGCAAAGCCAAAACGCGGATTACGCCGAAGAAATGCTGGGTATCGCTAAAGGTGCAGAACAATCCTCAGCCGCGATCGCACTATTGAATGCGCGCTACGAGATTGCTTTTATGATTTTTGGCAAAGACGCGCGCAAGCAAGAGCAAGCCTTGCAGCAAGCCACGGGCGAAACCGATGGCTGCACAACCTTTGGTTTGTTATCAGACGTCACCGCCGACGGCCACACCTGGCTTGGACAAAATTGGGATTGGATCGCGGGCGTGCACCAACGCACGATTGTGTTGCGTATTAAACGGTCAAATAAGCCAAGCCTTGTCTGCATGACCGAGGCCGGCATTGTGGGCGGCAAAATGGGGGTCAACGAGTGCGGCATTGGCTTGGTTGAAAACGGCCTGGCGTCGCACTTAGATGGCTGTAACCCGTACCAAAAGCCGTTTCATATGCGGTGTCGCGAAGTACTTGACGCCGATCGCTATGCTGATGCGCTGACGCCAATCGTGTCAACCAAACGCACCTGCTCAGGTAATTTTGTGATTGGCGGCGCGCAAGGCGAAATCGTTGATTTTGAAACCAGCCCAAATCACATTACCTATATCAATCCTGTCAACGGTATCGTCACGCACTCAAATCACTTTATGGGAAGCGGACACGGCGAGTCGCAAATGGAAAAGGTCAGCCCTGGCACCTTGTTCAGAGCTTCGCGCATGCGTCGCTTGCTAGAGCGCGGTGGTAAGCAGATTGACGTAGCAACAATGACGGCCGTCATGAGCGATCACTTTAGTGAGCCGCACTCTCTATGTCGTCATCCTGATCCGCGCCAAGCCGAAGCCAAGCAAACGATGACAACAGGCGCGGTATTGATTGACCTTGAAAGTCGTGTGATGCATGTGGCCGATGGGCCACCGTGCAAATTTCCATTTATTGCTTACTCTGTTGCTGAACGCTAAACGTTGCGCAACTGACTTGTCATAGCCAATTCAAAAGACTCAAAAATGTCTACAAAAAAAATTCAGATCATTATCGAAGGCGCGACTGGGCGCCTGGGTAATATGCAACACTTACGCTCGTTGCTGAACATTCGCAAAGAAGGCGGGTTGTTGCTTAAAAATGGCGACAAACTGATCCCCGAGCCTGTGCTGCTAGGCCGTAACGCCGACAAACTGAAGGCCCTGGCTGAACCGCACGGTATCGCTTGGTCAACCGATCGCGCTGCCTGTCTTGCCGACAAAAATAATGAAATCTATTTTGATGCAAGCGTCACCGCTGGCCGCTTTGAGCGTGCGCAAACTGCGATGCAGGCCGGCAAACATATCTATCTAGAAAAACCAATCGCCGAGTCGCTGGACGAAGCCCTTGAATTGGCGCGTATGGCTGAGCGCTTGAAACTCAAGAACGGCACCGTGCAAGACAAACTATTTTTGCCGAGCTTGCACAAGCTTCGCAAAGTCAAAGAAGCGGGCTTCTTTGGTGACATTATTCAGGCCAAAATCGACTTTGGCTGGTGGGTGTTTGATGGCGAGATCCACCCTGCGCAACGCTCAAGCTGGAACTATCGCAAGCGCGACGGAGGTGGCTTAGTGTTGGATATGTTTCCACACTGGCGCTACATCGTTGATACGTTGCTCGGCGAAGTGAAATCTGTGTCTTGCCGCACGAAAACTGCCATTGCCAAACGTCGCGATGAGCAAGGCAAGCCTTATGACGTAGACGTTGAAGATGTCGTCTTAGCCACCCTTGAGCTAGCCAATGGGGCTTTGGTTGAAATCAATGCCTCGTGGGCCGCACGTATTAAGCGCGATGATATTTTGACTTTACAAGTTGACGGCACACAAGGCTCTGCCTCGTGCGGTTTATATCGCTGCTTTATTCAACCTATGGCGGCGACTCCAAAGCCAGTCTGGAGTATTGAAGTGCCCACAAGCGAAGACTTTGATGCGCAGTGGCTTGAGGTACCTGATGTCGCACCGTACACAAATTCGTATCGCGCAGGGTGGGAGTCGTTTTTAAAACACGTGCTTGACGACACACCTTTTGCGTCGCCCTTAAAGGCGGGCGCAAAAGGGATCCAGTTAGTCGACGCGTGTTATCGCAGCAACGCCGAACGCCGTTGGATTGACTTGCCAGAAATCACGCTTTAAAACCCACACTGAGCGCGAGCAAAGATTTCATTGAACGCGCTGTCTGAACAGATTTTCAAAGATCTTTGAAACTGCTCAGTCAGCAGCCAACAAAATGTCTTTGGGTGCGTTCACCAGGCCGACTCTAGTATCTCTAGAAGCTGACTGGTTTGCGTCACTGGCCTTGGATTATTTTTAATGCCAAAGTCATGCATCACCTTGTCAGCGATGATGGAAAAGTCTTCACGCTTGACACCAACGTCGCGTATGCGGGTCGGTAAATTTAAGCTTCGCACCAACTGCTCAATCGCGTCAGCCGCCTCCATCCCCGCGCAGCCCATCGCCTGCGCAATCATTTGCTGCTTGAGTGCATTGACGACTTTGTTGTAACGCATGACAGCGGGCAGCAAGACGCAGGAGGTATAGCCGTGCCCGACTCCAGCGTGCGCGCCAAAGACATGGCCAATTGCATGACTGGCACCTACGCGGGCACCAAACTCAAGGATACGAATCGACATCGCCATGCCGCGCTGGCAATCAAGCCGTGCGTCTAGATCAGTGGGGTTCGCCAACACCCGCGGCAACCCTTTAGACAACAGCCCTAAGGCCGCAGTCCCAAAAGCATCAACGCAGGGATCAACATTTAACATCGCCATAAACTCAGCCGCATGGTCAACCGCCTTGATGCCGCTTGAGAGAAATAGATTCATTGGCGTATCGAGAGTGACCAACGGGTCAACAATGACGGCTCGTGGTGCGGTCATCGGGTAACCGAAAATCTCTTTGACACGTGCCGTCGTGTCTGAACATCCTGCAAACCAGGTAAATTCCGCTGCTGACAGCGTAGTGGGCACGGCAATCATTCTCAGCCAGTCGTCAGTATCACTTGGCCGCACACTGCCATCCGTTGCCGCAAAGCCGGCAGCCTCGTGCAACTGGGCGGGTGTAGACAACCCTTTTTTCATGGCCACCAACATGACCTTGGTCGCGTCAATGACCGAGCCCCCTCCAATCGCAAGCAACACATCAGCGTTTGCCGCGCGCGCTGCCTGCGCGCCCTCTAGAACACAAGCTTGCGGCACATGAGCTGTAATGTTTGTGAACTGTCCCACACAACGCGAGCCCAGGGCTCGAATGATTGCCTGATAAGACGGTGTCAGTGCAACAGAGCGACTCCCCAGTACGAAGACTCGTTGGCTACCTGTGCGGTCGAGTTCTTTGATCACGGCTGTGGTCGCAGGTTCGCCAAAACTGATCCGCTCTGTGGCGTTAAAGCAGTGAATTGAAGGTGTCATACAGGCAGTCTCCGAAAGGCGTCTCATTCGCGCCCTGTTTCAACAAGCCGATCGGCGGGATCGGCGACAGACTGATACTTTAGCGTCATTTTTGCAGATCTTGTTCAAATGCCTGCGTAGGCTCAGCAGCCCCCAGCCCGCCGCCTAGAGAAACCTGAAAGGCTGGATGCAGACGCCTATCGTACTCAGATAGGTTTATGCTAGAGCGATGGCACCTTGTGTCACTGCAACAGACGACTCCTCTTAAGACGGAACACGATGAACACGCTTAAATTTCTTACCTTTGTCATATTCTGTTGCTGCGCAAGCGTGTCGCAAGCGGCAACCATTACGCGTTTCACGCCCCAAGGCCCCAGCAATGGTGTACGCCAAATCGTCGTTGACTTTGATCGCGCAGCCGTGGCCTTCGGCGAAGCAAAATTACCAGCCCCTGTTGAAGTGCAGTGTTCTTTAGATAGCGCCGCTGAAGGCTCAGGTCGTTGGCTCAATGAGCGCAGTTGGGCTTATGACTTTGTGAATGAAGTGCCAGTAGGCGTCGTGTGCCAAGCTGAGCTCAAACCACAAGATTCAGGCTTTTTGGGTGGTTCGATTCAAGGTGAGGCTCAATACAGTTTTCACACCGGCGGACCGATCATTGAACGCGCACAGCCTGGGCGTTATGGCCCGATTGCTGAAGATCAAATCTTTGTGCTGCATCTTTCGGGCCCCGCCACGCTTGCCAGCCTTCGCGCCCACGTTTGGTGTGCCGTCGAAGGCCTCGGTGAGCGCGTACCCGTTCGCTTAATCTCTGGGGTAGATCGCGATGCCATCATTGAGGCGAGTTCTCTTCAACGTGAAGCTAAAAAAGACCCCTTAAGCGTCGTCACGCTGGCGTGTAATCGACGCTTGCCAGCCTCAGCGAACATCCAACTTGTGTACGGACGAGGGATTATTAGCGCGATCAAATCGAGTACAGAGCTTAAAACAACAACCGAGCAGCGCTTAGACTTCACCGTTCGCGAGCCCTTTCGCGCAAACTTTACTTGTGAGCGCGAAAGCGCGCGCAGCGGCTGCATTCCCATATTGCCTCTAACACTCAATTTCAATGCGCCTGTTTCAGCCTCGTTGCTCAAGAGCATTCGTTTAACCTCTGGCACGGCGACATACCCAGCGATGCTGAGCGATGACTCGGGCGTGAGTATGGATGCTATGCAAGCGTCTGACTACGCCACGGCCGTGCAGTTTTCTGGAGTACTGCCCGAGAACACCGAGTTCATGATCGAATTGCCTCAGGCGCTAAAAGACGACTCAAATCGCCCCTTAAGCAATGCGACATCGTTTCCGTTCAAGGTCAATACCGGTGCAATGCCGGCGTTAGCTAAATTTTCAGCGTCGCCCTTTGGCGTGATTGAACGTTTAGCAGACCAACAAGGCGTTGGTATCTTGCCGCTAACGGTACGTAACGTTGAGGCACAACTCAATATTAAAGAGTTGCCGGTGACGCAAAAGCGTGGCAAGGTCACCGACCTGCGGTTGAACTCAGATGCCGACATCATCGCTTGGTATCGCAAGACCTTAACCTACAACTCAGGTTGGATTGATCGCAAGCTGGCTCAACAAGATGCCAAGTCGCCCTTGCCACCCGTCATTTCTAAAGAGACAGAGGGTGTAGTCGAAACCCGCAGCATCTCTTTGCTCTCGCAAATTGATTCGACTGCGCAATTAGAGCTACCCGGCCGTGCCGCAACCGATAAACGCCCCTTCGAAGTGATTGGAATACCATTGACGCCAGGCTTTCATGTTGTAGAAATCGCCTCACAGCAACTTGGTCAACGCTTGCTCAATGAGCAGTACGGTGAAGGACGTACGATGTATGTGCGAACTTCAGCGTTAGTCACAAATCTGGGCGTGCACTTCAAGCTTGGCCGAGAAAACTCGGTCGCGTGGGTCACAACCCTAGATCAAGGCAAACCCGTCGCAGGTGCAAACGTACAAATCTCTGACTGCCATGGTCGCGCGCTGGCACAGGCTGTCACTGACGCAGCGGGCATCGCAAATTTCAAAGGGCTTTCACCTCAAGCGCCGTTGTGCCGTACCGACTCAGAGTATATGCAAGCGTATTTTGTCAGCGCGCGGGCACCGCAGCCTAGGACGTTGACGCGTCACGCACCTGAAGTCGAGGATATCGCTTTTGCTTGGAGCAATTGGGACAAAGGCATTGAGCCGTGGCGCTTTCAGGCACCAACGAGTCAAGCTGCAACACCCGATCAACGTATACACACCATCTTTGATCGAACGCTAGTACGCGCGGGTGACACAGTATCAATGAAACATATCTTACGCGCTGAGACCAGTCGCGGCTTTGACCGTGTAGCGAACCCGCCTTCGTCATACTCGATCACGCATGTGGGCAGCGGTCAACAATACAAAGGCGAGGTGCTGTGGTCAACCAGCGCCACGGGTGGTCAATCGGCGCAAAACACCTTTCAATTACCTCGCAATGCCAAATTAGGGCTCTATCGAGTTGCAATGATCGATAAAAACGAACTGCGCGATTCGGGTGAATTTAGAGTCGAAGAGTTTAGATTACCCATCTTGACCGGTCAGATCAAACCTGACTCCAACGCACCACTCGTCCGTACGCAAACATTGCCGGTCGATGTGCAGGTCGGCTATGTCTCAGGAGGTGCAGCCTCAAATCTTCCAGTGCAAGTCTCTGCGCTGGTGCGCGAGAAGACGCTCGCCTTTTCAAACTATGAAGATTTTAGTTTTAAGGCTCCAAAAGGCTTGCAGTCTGGCACTGGAGTGAACACAGCGAGTTCAGAAACGCAACCAAGCCAACGCCTTATCGCCAATAAAATGCCACTCACGCTTGATAAGCTAGGCAACGGTAAGTTGACGATCGGATCGATCCCGACAACTCAAGAGATCAAAGAGCTACTACTCGAGGCCACTTACGCAGACCCAAGCGGTGAGGTGCAAACCCTACAGAAAGTGCAAACACTTTGGCCTGCTCAAGTGATTGCTGGCGTTAAGACAGAGAGTTGGGTCTCAGTCGGTCAGTCGCTTAAGCTTCAGGCCTTAGCACTGGATTTGGCAGGCCAGGCTCAAGCTAAGGTCGCCCTTGAAGTCAGTGCGATCTCGCGTAAAGTTGAATCATCGCGCAAGCGTATGGTGGGCGGTTTTTACAGCTATGACAACAAAACCATCACCAAAGATCTGGGCACAGTCTGTCGTGGCACCAGTGATTCGCGCGGCGTACTGACATGCAATGCCAAACTCGACGAGCCAGGTGAAGTCGAATTAATTGTGACTGCAAAAGATGTCTCTGGCAATCAAATTCAAGCCGCCACGTCGGTATATGTGACGCGTCAAGGAGAGATCTGGTTTGGCGCTGACGATCACGACAGAATGGATGTCCTTCCTGAGAAAAAAACGTATCAACCGGGCGAGCTTGCTAAGTTTCAGGTGCGCATGCCCTTTCGCCAAGCGACCGCCTTGGTTGCGATTGAACGAGAAGGTATCTTAGAAACCCGTGTGGTCGAACTCAAGGGCGATGATCCCACCATTGCGATTGAGGTCAAAGCTGGCTGGAGCCCCAACGTCTATGTCAGCGTGCTTGCCTTGCGCGGTCGCTTACGCGTGGTGCCTTGGTATAGCTTTTTTACCTGGGGCTATCGCGCACCGTCTAAGTGGTGGGCAGACTACTCAAACCCCGATAACGACGATTTTGTTGCGCCAACCTCGATGGTTGATCTCAGCAAGCCCACATACCGGTTTGGCATGGGCTCCATTCAAGTGGGTGATGCCGCTCATCGCTTAAACGTCAAGGTGCAAACTGATCGCACGAGCTACTCGGTGCGCGACAAAGCCCAAGTCACGGTCACGGTGACGTTACCAAATCAACAGCCGGCTGCACATGCTGAAATTGCCCTTGCCGCCGTCGATCGAGCTTTGCTTGAGTTGATGCCTAACAAAAGTTGGAATTTACTGGAAGGGATGCTTGTCCCTCGAGCCTGGGGTGTTGCGACTTCAACCGCGCAGATGGAAATTATTGGACGCCGTCATTATGGGCGTAAAGCAGTGCCAGCAGGTGGTGGTGGCGGGCGCAATCCGACCCGAGAGCTCTTGGATACTTTATTGCTATGGAATCCAAAAATTGTGTTGGATGAAAAAGGCCAGGCACAGGTGACCGTACCGTTGAATGATGCGCTCACCACTTTTGAAATTGTTGCGATCGCTGATGTCTCGACAGGCTTGTTTGGGACCGGCAAAACTACTATTCAAAGTACGCAAGATTTGCAAATCATTAGCGGCTTGCCACCCTTGGTGCGCGAAGGCGATCAGTACCAAGCTCAGGTGACCTTGCGTAACACCACTGACAAACCGATGAAGCTAGTGGTTGAGGCCAACCACCAAAGCTTAAGCTTGCCATCTCAGTCGCTAGAGCTTGAGCCGCGCGCAGCCGGCCAAGTCAGCTGGCTAGTGGCGGTTGCTAATCAAACCACCCAACCAATATTGGACACCTTCATCTGGCAGATTCGCGCGAAAGATTCGCTCAGTCAGACCCAAGATACCTTGAAAGTGAACCAGCGCGTGACACCTGCAGTGCCTATAAGCGTTCAACAGGCGACACTGCTACAACTGGATGGGACACACTCACTTGAGATCAAGGCGCCAAGCGCTGCGCTCGCACAGCGCGGCGGCATCAAACTGTCGCTCAGTCGTAGCTTGGCGCAAGGGCTACCCAGCGTGCAAGCATGGTTGGCCAGCTACCCGTTTACATGTCTTGAACAGAGTGCCAGCAAGGCACTCGGCATGCGTGACCATGCACTTTGGTCTGATCTGCTGACACAATTGCCAGGCTACCTTGATAGCGATGGCTTAGCGACTTACTTTCCGACCAGAATTGGCGACAGCAACCGCGGTAGTGATACCTTAACGGCTTATTTATTAAGTGCTGCACATGAGGGCAGCACCCTCGACTCCAACTTTGCGATCCCACCGAGCCTGACTGCCCCCATGCTCGAGGGCCTGAGCGATTTTGTTCAAGGAAAGATCGAACGGCAATCCTGGAGCACGCTGGCAGACCTAGACGTACGTAAGTTGGCTGCGCTCGAGGCGCTCTCGCGTTACGGTCAGGCCCAAGCTCAAATGCTCGACTCAATCGAGATCTCACCAAAAAAATGGCCAACGCACGCATTAATTGACTGGCTCAACATCCTCAATCGCACGCCAAATATCAAAGGCCGTGAAAAGTATCGCGCGCAAGCCAATCAGGTTTTGCGCAGCCGCCTAGTGTTTCAAGGCTCACGCGCAGGCTTTAGCACTGAGCGTGATGATGCTTGGTGGTGGCTGATGCAAAATGGCGACGTCAACGCTGCCCGTCTGTCTTTATTGACCGAGTTGGATCCCGCCTGGAAAGCCGACTCAGGGCGCTTAATCACTGGGCTCATCGCACGGCAACAAAAAGGAGCCTGGTCAACCACCACTGCTAACTTGTGGGGTAGCTTGGCACTCGAACAATTTGCCAAAGTCCACGAGTCGACACCTGTGACCGGTCAAGTGAGCGCCAATCTTGGCACGACACAAGCGATGGTTGACTTATCTACAGAAAGCTCTGGCAGCATGCTACTCAATTGGCCACTCGGTGACCAAGCCGAGACGCTAAAGATCACCCCGCTGGGCACGGGGCGCCCCTGGGTCGGCATTCAATCGTTGGCAGCGATACCAATCACAGCCCCCCGCTCTGCAGGCTTTCAAATCAAACGCTCGGTCACCGCCATTGAGCAAGCAGACAAAACGCTACCGCCGGGCACCTTTAGCCGTGGCGATATCTTGCGAATCACCCTTGAGTTCAACGCCTCAAGCGCGATGACCTGGGTCGCCTTAACGGATGCTATTCCAGCGGGTGCAACGATTCTTGGCAGTGGCTTAGGTCGTGACTCGCAAATGGCGACCACGGGAGAGCAAGCACCAACGAATGCATGGCTGGCGTTTCAAGAGCGCGGTCTCGAAGCGCTCAAAGCGTATTACGAGTACGTACCTGAGGGTGTTTCAAAGCTTCAATACACCATCCGTCTGAATAACTCGGGAACCTTCGCTTTACCCGCCTCACGCGTTGAGGCAATGTACGCCCCTGAAATGTTTGGCGAAACACCAAACCCACCAGTCGTCGTGCGATGACTGCGCGCCCTACCCGCTGGCCCTGGAACGCCATCCGTGGGGTGCTTTGTCTGTCAATACTGGGGGTTGGCATCGTCGCGGGTAATGCGGGTGCTGAGGGATTACCGTCCTTTGCTGAGGTGAAAGCCTCTCATGAGCCCTCTGACATGCGCATTCTCGATCGACACGGTGA
>CALCPT010000215.1 GCA_937897265.1 uncultured Alcaligenaceae bacterium | reverse complement strand
GAGGAAGATCTTCACCATCTGCCCGCCGGCCTGTGAGGTGAACAGGCCAAATCGATCCAAAGTCGCGCCTTGTTTTTTCTGTCCGGGCTTGAGCACCAGCGTGGCGGACTCAGAGCCGAGCGTCACACGCATCTCGCCGTTGCCGTTGCTGCCTTCCGGGTCATAGACCAGCGACCAGTCGAAGAATTTGCCGGGAGTGATGATCGGCCCCTGATCGACCTTGCCTTTCGTGCCGGTCGACGTGGCAAACTGTGGAATGAAGTAGTGCCCGATGCGCGTTGGCCCTCCCACGTGAATGCCAATGAAGTTCCCGGCTTCATCCGGCGACTTGTCCTTCCTGGTACTGCTGAACCAGCCGATGTGCATGTCGGAATCCGGACCGGCGGTGACGAGTTTCACTTTGCCATGGGCTTCGAGCCGCTGATCGAGATTCAGCGGGCCAACACGGTCCGCATAGCAGCCGTAGTCACCGCTGCGCCACAAACCGCCCCCGATTTCACCGGGCTCTCCCCCGGCATGATTCGTCGCAGGACTGTAACCAAAGTCATGGGCGCCGACGATCTCCCGATCCTCGTAGGTCGTGCGATTTCCGACTGCCGCCCAGCCGGGATCCTTGGCGAAATCCTCGTCACGCCCGTCAAACACCACGTCATCAAAGAACATCGATACCGCACCGCCGGACTTCATCATGTTCTGAATGCCGAAGCGGTCGAAGGTGGCTCCTTCCTTTTTAAAACCGGGTGTGAGATCGACAATGAAGGTGCTCGTGGTGGGGAACCGCGCACGTTCCTCTGCCAATGAGGCCGCAGGTAGACTGGGATCAATCACCGGCAGCGGATGATTGTCGCTGCGCAGGGTAAAGGTGAACCGGCCATTGCCGGCAGGATCATAAGCAAGCGTCCAATGGTAGCGCGTGCCGTCATTCTTGATCGGTGTGGTGCGGTATTTGCCCGGCAGGTACGGGGTGATGAAGGTGCCGCAGGATTTGTTCGTGTTGGTGATCAGACGCGTCGCGAGGCGTCCGCCCTTGCCTTCAAAATCAAAGTCCAGCCCGAGCGAGCCGATGGGTCGCCCGCTGCCGCCGGGCTGCTGCGAATTGAAGAACCCGAAAAACACGCCCGCGCCGCCTTCCGATTTCGTAATGGCGAAACTTCCGGATGCGGAAAACTTGTTGTCCAGTGTCTTCACAGGAATCTCCGCCGCATACGAAGCGGGCGTCGTGGAGCGCTGAATGCGCCCGCCGATTTCGCCTGCGGCCTTGCCCGCCATGTTCGTCGCGCTGAACCCAAAGTCCTGCTTCACCACCAGCGCCTGCTTCGGCACGATGTGGTTGTTGTGTCCCTCCCAACCGGGATCGTGTTCGAAGGATTCGGTTTTAAGCGCGGGAGGTGCGGCAGTGACGGCCCGCTGAAGACACAGCAGTCCAGCCAGCAAAATGAGGTGACAAATGTTCATGACAGGTTGGTGGAGAAATTACTTCGCATTTGCAAGCTCCGCAGACCAGATATGCACATCGTCGAACAGCGCATTCTTGCCGCTGACGGCAAGGTAGAAGTCGCTTTTCACGGGATGCGCAATGCCTGAGGACTTCAGAAAGCCCACGACCTGCCCGTCCAGGCTCACACGCAAGACATCCCCGACGATTTCGATGCCGAGCTGATACCAGCGTTCGGGATCGAGCTTCATCGGAATGTTTTTGCTGCGCCCCGCGACGAGCTTCGTCACCTCCGCCTTGCGTGCTGGATCTTTTTTCATTTCCTCGATCGCATGGCTCAGTCGCCCCTTGTCATCGGCCAGGAAAATCTGCCGAGGCGAGAGCGAAACGCGGCAGATGTGCCCGCCGTGTGATTCCTTGTAGTCGCGATCGTTCCAGACCGCGGTGATGGTGGTGTCCGCGCCGATTCGGAAGCGGAACTCCACGATTTCGTCGCGTCCCGCCAGCTTCGCGCGCGCCTCGTCGGGCGAGATTCCTACCGACGGCGGCAGCGGCGGGGGCGTTGATGACGCCGAGCTGCATCCAGATGGCGCGCGCGCCGGCCTTGATGGCGTCGTTGACGATTGCCGGCACTTCCTCCGAACGGCGGAAGATATCGACGATATCGATGCGCTCCTCGATGCCCGCGGCCGTGCCCTGGATGATGGTCTCGTAGATCTCGTTCTTGACCGCGACAGCGCCCATGGGCACGGCGGCGCATCTGATGAAAAATCTGCCTTACGCGCCGTTGACGGATTTTGCTCCGATTGGTCAAACTTCATGGCTGCCTTTTTTGTTGGTCAGCAACAAAACCAAAGGGCTCGATACCTTTGAAAAATATATCGCCTATGCCAAGGCGAATCCAGATGCCTTGACTTATGCCTCGATTGGCAATGGCACAACAAGCCATCTTGTGATGTTGATGATGCTGAATAAAGCTGGTGTGAAGATGGTGCACGTGCCCTATCAAGGCAGCACACAATCGCAAGCGGACGTGATCGGCGGTAACGTGGACGCCACCTTTGACACCATGGTGACGGTGTATCCGCACGTGGTGTCGGGGCGACTCAATGCGTTGGCAGTCAGCACCACCAAGCGTACGGTGATGGATCCGAATGTGCCCACCATTGAAGAGAAAGGGCTCGGCGAGTTCAATCTAGGCGCCTGGATCGGCCTGTTCGCGGTGAAAGGTACGCCTAAACCCATCGTCGATAAACTGCATGGTGCATTAAATCGTGCGTTAGCAGACCCAGAAACCAGCCGCAAACTCGTAGGCTTGGGCACCGAGGTTGTTGTCAGCGAAACCCCTGCCGCGTTTGGTGAGTTTGTTGCTAAGAATTACAAACTTTGGGGTGATATGGTTGAGATTTCAGGGCTTGAAAAAAAATAGTGTGTCGGTCGTACTCTAGTATTTTTTTAGCTGGCTTGGGGTTTTTAGAATCGTCCTTTTTTTGGATTAGGGTATTTTGCTTTGCCAGTTGTTACTTTTTATAAAGCGGTCACGCTCTTTTAGGGTTAGGCCGTCTTGTTGATTTTGGAGTTTTTATGTTGTTCCAACAGGTAGTTCGTTTTTTTGTTTTGATCAGTGCTGTCGTAGCGCTTTGTTTGTCTGCAGGTGCGCGTGCTGAAGACCGCGCGACTCTTGAGCGTCACTCGCAACAGGCCCTAAACTCTTTGATCGCTCAAAACGCTTCGGCACGCGATCTCAGCAAGCGCGCCGTGGCGGTGTTGGTGTTTCCAGATGTGAAAAAAGCTGGCTTGATTGTGGGTGGTCAATTTGGTGAGGGTGTGCTTTGGCGCGGTGGTAAAGCTGCGGCTTACTACAACACGGGCGGCGCTTCGTATGGTTTTCAGGCTGGTGTACAAGAGTATGGCTATGCCATGTTTTTCATGAAAGAAAGTGCCTTGAACGCGCTTGACTCTACCCAGGGCTTTGAAGTTGGCGTTGGACCAAGCATCGTGGTGATGGACCAGGGCAAAGGCGTGACACACACCACGACGACGATCCAAGACGATATCTACGCGTTTATCTTCAATCAAAAAGGCTTGATGGCAGGTGTCGGAATTCAAGGTAACAAGATTACCAAGATCACTAAGTGAGCGTGTGCGTCGTGAACACTTGTCTGCGTCGTCTTCTCGCTAATCCGAATGGTTTGCAGTGACACCACCCGCGCATAATCTGCCGCCGTTGCCCGCGGGTAGGCATTATCGTTTTCATACGATGGCTAAACCTTCGGGCGCCGAGTGCAACATCGATTGCGATTATTGCTTTTATCTACATAAAACTGAACTTCTCGAGCAACCCAAGCACGCGCGTATGGATGCGGCCACGCTTGAGCAGTATGTGCGGCAATACATTGAGAGCCAAACCGGTGAGCAAGTTGTGTTTTCGTGGCAAGGGGGCGAGCCCACTTTGCTGGGCTTGCCGTTTTATCAGCAAGTGGTCGCGCTGCAAAACAAGTACGCAAAGCCAAACCAAAAAATAGAAAATGATTTACAAACGAATGGCATTGCGCTTGATGCTGAATGGATAAAGTTTTTAAAACAGAATAACTTTCACGTAGGGTTATCGATCGACGGCCCGCGTGAGTTGCACGACATTTATCGCAAAACAAACAATGGCAAGCCGACGTTTGATTTTGTGATGAACGCGGCCAAACGTTTGGTAGATGCTGACGTCTCGTTTGCTGCGCTGTGCGTCGTCAATCGGCGCAATGCGCTGTACCCCAAAGAGGTCTACCGGTTTTTAGCGGACGAAGTTGGCACTTGGCGTGTGCAATTTAATCCTGCAGTCGAGCCGCGTGCGTTTAAGCAAGCGGCTCCAGCAAAAATGGATTTTTCTGGGGCGCCCTTGCAGGATAGCGGTCGGGCAAAGCCGGGTCATCCGTTGTCGATCGTCACCGACTGGTCCGTTGATCCCGACGACTATGGTAATTTTTTATCAGGTGTATGGGATGAATGGCTTGCGACTGATTTTGGTCGTATCCATGTCAATCTCTTTGAAACTGCTGTGGCGCAAGCTGCAGGGATGCCCGCGCAAACGTGCACGCAGGCTGAGTTTTGTGGCAAAGGTCTGGCTCTTGAGCACGATGGTTCAGTGTATTCGTGCGATCACTTTGTGTATCCAGAGTACAAGTTAGGTACGCTCGCTCAAACGCACCTAGGCGATTTGGCTTTTTCAGCGACGCAAGAAAAATTTGGGATGGACAAGCGCGACACTCTGCCCAAGCAGTGTCGCGAGTGCGATTACTTAAAGTTGTGCTGGGGCGAGTGCCCTAAAAATCGTCTGATCAAAACGCGCGAAGGCGAGGTCGGACTAAATTATCTGTGCTCGGGCTTGTATCGGTTTTATGAACACATTGGCCCAGATGTCGTTCGTATTTTGCGACATCTGGGCCATTTACGTTAAAACAAAATTAAGCCGAAATTAAGACAAACTTCACGCGCAGGTATGCGGGAAGCGGCCTAGTTTTGCGCAGGCTTAGATACCATTTCCATCACGCGATCAAGATTGAAGCTGCCGGGTTTTTGACGAGGCGGAAACTCACGAAAGCTTTGCAACCACTGGCCTACATACGAGGCAGCAGGTGCAATCGCAAACATGCGGTCTAGATACCAGCGCTGATAGCCCATGGCATTTTCGTGCTCGGCACGCTCAAACGGGTCCATCCGCAAGTTGGTGAGCGTGGGGGCGCGTAACTGGGTGAAAGGCTGTTGCCATACTTTTAAGCCCTCGGCTTCTTGTTTCAAGAAGGTGACTTTCCAGTTGTCGTAGCGCAAGGCGGCCACACTGCCGTCGTCTGTCCAGTAGATAAATTCTTTGCGTGGCCAAGCGGCCTCACCTTTTAGCGCCGGCCCAAGGTCATAGCCGTCAAGATGTACCTTGTAGGTCATGTCCCCGATCTTGCGGCCCACTTTGAGATCAGCCTTGGCAGTTTTGTCGCCGGCGGCCGCTACGAGCGTGGTGAGCATATCTTCGTGTGAGGCGATATCGTTATTGATCGTGCCGGGTTTGATCACACCTGGCCACTTGATCATGGTCGGTACGCGGTAGCCGCCTTCCCAGTTGGTGTTTTTTTCACCCCTGAACATGGTGGTGCCGCCATCAGGCCAGGTAAAGGTCTCGGCGCCGTTGTCGGTCGAATACATGATGATGGTGTTTTCGTCTAAGCCAAGCGCTTTAAGTTTTTCAAGCAACTGACCAACGTGCCCGTCATGTTCGACCATGCCATCCGCATACACACCCAAGCCAGTTTTACCTTGCGAGGCCGCTTTCAGATGCGTGAAAATATGCATACGGGTTGAGTTCCACCAAATAAAGAAAGGCTTCTTCTCTTGCTTGGCGCGATCCATAAAATCAAGCGTTTTGACCATAACTTCGTCGTCGATGGTCTCCATGCGTTTGCGAGTCAGCGGCCCAGTATCCGTAATCTTGCCACCAGCAAAGCTGTGGATGACACCGCGTGGACCGAAGCGCTTTTTAAACTCTGGGTTTTTTGGGTAGTCGGGGTTTTCGGGTTCTTCTTCTGCATTGAGGTGATACAGATTGCCAAAGAACTCGTCAAAGCCATGTGCCGTGGGCAGCATATCGTCACGGTCACCTAAGTGGTTTTTGCCGAACTGCCCGGTTTTATACCCTTTCGCTTTGAGCAACGTGGCCAGTGTTGGGTCTTCTTTTTTCATGCCCTCGGGTGTGCCAGGCAAGCCGACTTTGGTTAAGCCTGTGCGAATGGGTGACTGCCCAGTAATGAACGCGGCGCGACCAGCTGTGCTGCTCTGTTGGCCATACCAGTCAGTAAACAGCGCACCCTCTTTACCGATACGATCGATGTTAGGTGTTTTGTAACCCATCATGCCGTTGTTATAGGCGCTGATGTTGAATTGGCCAATGTCATCACCCCAAATAATCAGAATGTTTGGCGGATCAGCGGCGAGTGCTTGACCTGCCAAAAGGGTGCTAGCGATCGAGGCCGCGAGAAGAGTCTTTTTAAAATTCAGTGTCATGAGTCAAGGTATCTATTGATGTGCCTCACCGCGCGACGGTGAGAGCAGGAAATCTTGTCGATAAAGTTAGTGCAAACTCGAGAGTAGGAAAGCTTGTCGATAAAGTTAGTGCAAACTCTTTACCTTGCTCCATCATATCGCCCATGCTATGACATGCCAAGCAGAGTTTTTGGTGATTGAAACAGCGCCACAGTTGGGTGATCAATGTCCTCACGCAAAGTATGGGGCTGTATAGGTCACTGTTGCGAACCGCAATTGTTTTGGATGGGCTGTCGCTATCTTTTTAGCGCACGCCATATGGTTTTATTTTTGAATTGTTGTCGATGACGGCAAGCGGTGGGGCTAATGACTAACAACGCGATCGACAATCGCTTTTGCTGTCTTGATGCGCGACGTATCTAAGGTTTATATGCGTGCTAGTGATTCAGCACTTTACTAAAAAAGATTTGCGCAAAGCGATCAAGAGGTGCAACGCTGCGGGTGAGCTTTGCACGCAAAATCGCGCCTTCCCAGCCGATCCAAAAAAATTGCGAGAGGCTTTCAGGGTCGTGACTGTGTGCGATTTCACCACGCTCGAGAGCAAGTTGAAACAACGCTGTCACGCGCGCCTCCCAGGCCTGCATCACTTGCTCGAGGCGCTCTCTGAATTCGTCGTTTAAGGCGGCCAACTCTTGCCCCATGTTGCCGATCAGGCAGCCTCGTTTGAAATCGTATTTGGCTAGACCGACCTTGCCGTCGTCAACAAAATCTTGCAAGCGTTGCAAGGGAGTACGTTCGGGGTTGTCAAAGAGTAGAGCCATCTTTTGGGCATAAAACTCTACGTAGTTATCAACCACCGCGACACCGAATTCGCGCTTGCTCTTGAAGTAATAATAAAAAGAGCCTTTCGGTACGCCGACGATAGACAAAATTTCATCAATACCCGTAATTTGAAAGCCACGCTCTGTTAGCAATTCGGTGCCGCACCAGATAATGGCCAAGCGAGTATCGCCGCGTTGCTTGGCCGCCAGTGAGCGGGCGTGTCTAAACTGTAAATCAGTGTTTGACACATTTTCTGTGCAAGTGCGGTCAGGGGGAGCAAAGGCGTGGAGGGTGCCCATAAATTTTGATTAACTAATAGCTAAACGTGCAAAAAAAAAGATAAAAAGTCGCGCGTGTAAAAACTCTATTCTTTTGATATATAACACTTTTTTGTAAAAAATACTGTTCAAGGGTAAATACCAATCGATTTTATAGACGATCGGTCTAATATCAGCAACGTTGCGACCGAATTGCGCGTTGTCCCAAACGTTGGCGGTGAGTCTTGTCTGAAGTGAAGCAAAGATGTGTACACGGTTTGATAGGTCAAATAATGTCCGAGAGTGCGACGCATGACTGAGCCCCTGCTCGTTGTGCGTGAGCTCGATAAAAATTTTGGCGGCGTCCAAGCTGTGAAAGGTCTGTCGCTTGAGATCGCGGCGGGTGAAATCGTTGGACTGATCGGCCCCAACGGCTCGGGCAAGTCGACCAGTGTGAATTTGATTTCGGGCACGATGCGCGCGACTCGCGGTCAGATTTTATTAGGTGGTCGCGATATTTCGACTGCGACGATTGGTCAGCGTGTGGCGCTCGGCCTTGCCCGCACTTTTCAAACGACGAGTCTTTTTCCTGAATTTAGCTTGTTAGACCAGGTGCTCTTAGGCGCGCATACGCGCTTTGACACCAAGGCGGCACAAGCAATTTTTCGTACGAAGTCGTATCGCCAAGAAGACGCGGCTCAACGAGAGCGTGCGGCAGACTTGCTTGAGTTTATGGGGTTACTCAGCGTCGCGCATGCACCCGCTTCAGCGATTTCGTCAGCGCAGCAACGTTTGTTAATGGTAGCGACCGCTCTTGCTACAGAGCCACGTGTCTTGTTGCTTGATGAGCCCGCTGCTGGGATGGTTGCCAAAGAACGCGCTGAGCTGTCAGAGATCATTTTGCGAATCCGCGACCGCGGCGTGGCTGTTCTAGTGATTGAGCATCACATGGGCTTGATCATGGAGGTATGTCAGCGTATCGCAGTGTTGAATTTTGGACAAAAAATTGCGGATGGCACACCTTCACAAGTGCGGGCTGATCCGGCAGTGATTGATGCCTATCTAGGGACGGAGCATTAAATGCTGCGAGTCAAGAATCTCTACGCGGGCTATGGCAAAACAGACGTTTTGCATGGCGTCAGTTTTGAAGTCAAAGTTGGGCAATGCGTCTCACTGATTGGTGCCAATGGTGCCGGAAAAAGTACCACGTTGAAATGCATCACAGGACTGTTGCCGTCGCGTTCTGGATCGATTGAGTTTGAAGGTGTTTCGCTTGAACGGCTGCCGGGCCATCAGATCGTACGCCAAGGGATCACGATGTGCCCCGAGGGTCGCCAAGTGTTTGGTGGCATGTCGGTGTTAGAAAACTTAAAAATGGGCGCGCACACACGAAGAGATGCGAACGAGGCTGACGATCTAAGCGAGATGTTCGAAATGTTTCCCGTCTTGCGTCAACGTGCATCGCAGATGGCGGGCACCTTATCTGGTGGAGAGCAAGAGATGCTTGCGATTGCCAGAGCACTGATGTCGCGACCAAAGCTCTGCATTTTTGATGAGCCCTCGCTAGGCTTGGCCCCTAAGATAGTGCAAGAAGTCGGTGAGACGCTTGCGCGAATTAAAGCGCGTGGCACCACAATTTTATTAGTCGAACAAAACGCAAAAATGGCGCTTGGTCTCGCGGATCACGCGTATCTTTACGAGGCGGGTGAAATTGTTTTAGAGGGAAGCGGTACTGAATTGTTGTCGCACCCAGAAGTCAGTAAAGCGTATCTTGGTCATTGACGTTTCAGCAAAAAAGAATTTCGTTCTAAAGAATTTGATCTTAAAAATAATTATCTAAAAACATCAGGAGAGCACAATATGAAAACTCGTCATTCAACAATAGTGTCGCGCATGCTGGGTGGTGCCTTGGCCGTGGCCATGGCTTTTGCGACTGCGGCTGAAAAGCAATTGACGCTTGGCCTCAATGATTCACTGACCGGGCCAGGCGCTGTGTACGGCCTACCTCAGGCCAACGCGGTCAAAATGGCAGCTGAAGAGATTAACGCTAAAGGGGGAATCAAAGCAGGTGCCGATACTTACAAGCTGAATGTAGTGGCCTACGACGATAAGGCAAATCCGACCGAAGGTACCAATGCCGTGCGCAAGCTGATTGATCGTGATAGCGCTCAATACATTGTTGGGTTTTGCTGTTCTGGCCCAACTAGCGCGGTCGCCTCATTTATTGGCAAAGAAAAGGTCTTGATGCTGGTAGGTAATGCGGCTGAGCGCAGCATTACGACGTTGGGAGCGACAAACTTACTGCGTACGCGGCCGCCTGCAGATTTCACGGGTGCGGCGGCAGGTACGTTTGTGGCGAGCAAGGGCGCAAAAAACATCGCAGTCATCGGCTCGTTGGACGTGGGCTTTTACACGCAATATCTTGAAGCATTTGAAAAAGAGTTCGTGAAGGGTGGTGGCAAAATCATTGCCAAAGAAACCTTTGGTTTAAAAGATCGTGATATGACTCCGCAGCTCACCAAGGTGCGAGCCTTAAACCCTGACGCTCTCTTGGTGCTTGGCTACATTGAACCTGCCGCGTTTGTCTACAGGCAATCAGTTGAAATGGGCATGAAGGTAGCGCGCTATGGTTTCACCAGCGGCAGTGAAGAGCAATTTTTAAAGGTTGCCACCACTGAACAAATGGAAGGCGTGTGGGATTTACGCCCGACTGAGCTGACCCTTGAGGCGTTGGGGGCCACCGCGAAGACCTACGTTGCGAACTACACAAAAAAGTACGGCACGCCACCCTCGCCAAGTTCACCCTACGCCTATGACCAAGTCTATGTCTTAAAAAATGCGATCGAAGCTGCTGGTAGCGCAAGCGATCCGCTGAAGGTCGCAGCGGCGGCTTACAAGATCGGTGTGCCCACTGAGGCAGTGATGAAATATCTTCCCGTAGCAGGGATGATGTTTGATCAAAACGGACAGGCCTATACGTCAAATGGGGCGTTTCAATGGCAAAAGGGCAAGTGGATCTATGTGCAAGATCTGCCCTCTGACCCCGCAGCGTATTCGACGTATCTAAGAGGTCTGCGTAAATGATCGCCTGCGATTTAGCGCGGAGATGCTTGTGTGATTGAGTTCTTGCAACAGGTGTTTAATGGCTTGGCGATTGGGGCGGTGTATACCCTGATCGCCATTGGCCTGACGATTGTTTTCGGCATTTTAGGGATTGCTCACTTTGCACATGGAGTTGTCGCCATGTCGGGCGGCTATGTCACGTTTTTTTTAATCGAAAAACTGGGCGTGCCATTTTTTGTGGCGATGATGCTTGCGATGTTGGTAGGCGCGATCCTAGGTTTGTTGGTTGAGCGCTTTGCGTATCGCCCAGTACAAAATGCAGCACACATCAATGCTTTCATCATTGCTCTTGGGTTGACGATGATGATTGATGGCTTGAATTTGTTAGCCTTTGGCCCTGATCAAATGGTGATACGTACACCGTTTCAAAGTGTGTTCAATCTAGCTGGTTTGGTCGTGACAGAGTTGCGGGTATACGTGATGGTGACGACAGCAGTGTTGATTATCGCCATGTCGTTTTTTGTCAGCCGAACTAAAACTGGGCGTGCGATTCGTGCCGTGGCGCAAAACCGCTCAGCAGCGATTTTGATGGGCGTCAATGTCAATGCGGTTGCGCTCGTCGTATTTGGCTTATCGTCAGCGCTTGGTGTGGCGGGTGGTGCCTTGGTAGGCGCCATGCTAGCGCTTGCCCCAGGCTTGGGTGAAAGTTTAGTGATCAAAG
Organism: uncultured Alcaligenaceae bacterium; assembly: GCA_937897265.1. Lineage (GTDB taxonomy): Bacteria > Pseudomonadota > Gammaproteobacteria > Burkholderiales > Burkholderiaceae_B > Zwartia. The sequence continues at coordinate 14,958 of CALCPT010000215.1, read as the reverse complement.
GCTTTGCGGTGTTGATCTTGGGTGGGTTGGGTTCGGTGCCCGGTGCGATTGTCGGCGGTTTGATTCTGGGTGTCAGTGAGGCGCTGGCAGCAGGCTATTTATCGTCGGCGTATAAGGATGTGATCGCATTTTTAGTGATGATTGTGGTGTTGTTGTTTAGGCCTGAAGGCCTGTTGGGTAAAAAATGAGTGCAGTGAAAACTCCCCTTGGCTGGGCATTGCTGAGCCTGCTGGTGTTAGTGCTCGCGCCAGCGTTGGTGCAGGTTCCCTATTTTTTGCATCTGGGGATTTTGGCCCTCATCTGGGTGATCGTCGCGCAAGGACAAAATCTGGTGCAAGGATTTACCGGATATGTGTCGATTGCCGCCGCGGGCTTTATGGGAGTCGGTGCTTACGCGTCGACCTTGTTGACCACCAAACTCGGGTGGTCCGTCTGGACAAGTATGGCCTGTGCGCCTTTGCTTGCTGGCGTATTGGCGATTGTGGTGGGCTACCCTAGCTTAAGAGTGAAGGGCCACTATTTTGCAATTGTGACGATGGCCTATAACTTAGTGATTTTCATTGTGCTGATTAACTTCAGTTCCTTGACGGGTGGCGAGTCGGGTATCACGGGTGTCCCCAAGCCAGAAAACTTTTCTGTTTTTGGCATCGCTGTTAACTTTGAAACGCGTATTGCTTACTACTACCTCACCCTGATCTGCGCGGCCTTTGCCACGGTGGTTTGCGGTTTGGTTCTACACTCACGCGTAGGACGAGTGTTGTTGGCGATTCGGCAAAACGAGCCACTGGTTGACGCGGCAGGTGTATTCGCGTGGCGCTATAAGATGTTTGCTTTTGTGCTGAGTGCCGCTCTTTGCGGTGTGGCTGGCGCGCTCTATGCGCACTTCATTGGATTCTTGAACCCTGAGCCCTTTGGTGTCGATCAGTCTTTGAATGCGATTCTGGCGGTGATTCTTGGTGGTAGTGGGACGTTGGCGGGTCCGGTCGTTGGCGCTTTTCTTGTAGTCGCTTTACCCGAGTTTCTGCGCGTCGCCGAAACGTACCGACTCATCGTATATGGTTTGTTGCTAGTATTGACGACAATTTTTATGCCGCGCGGGATTGTTCCACTCTTGGCCTCTGCTTGGCATCTATTCACTAGCCTCTTTAAAAGACGTTAAGCGCAATGACGCACAGTACGCGCGGTCTGACCCAATGGCTTGAGCAGCTTGAGCGCTTTTGCGCTCAGGCGCTGAGCCCCGATTCTTTGCTTGGCCCCTATGATGCTGCCTGCGAGCGAAAGCGGCTGGCTGTTGCTGCAAGTTTTGGCTTGACTGGAATTCAAGTTGCACTTGAGCATGGTGGTTTTGGTGCGCCGTATTCGATAAAAGCGAGGCTTGCCCAAGAGTTGGCCAGTTTGGATTTTGGTGTGTCAATGGCTGTGATCAACTCACAGAACGTGGCCGATGATCTGTCACGTTGGTTGCCCGCTGACGTCTCTAAGCGCTGGGTGCCTGGCTTGTTGAGTGGCGAGTTGATCGGTTGTACCGCCTTGACTGAGCCGGGGGCGGGGTCTGATTTTTCGGCGGTGACGACGCATGCTGTTCAGACCTCAGACGGTTGGCGCCTGCAAGGTGAGAAAACTTGGATTATCAACGCAAAAATTGCAGATGTCTTTTTAGTGTACGCACAGACACAACCCGGCACGGGTGCCGCTGGGATTGCCGCCTTTGTGGTTGAGGCAAAGCGTGAAGGCTTTGAGCGCTCGCTTGATGCGTTCACGTCAGCGGCCGCGTCGAGCAGCACGGGCGGCTTTAGTTTGCAGGGTTACGTTGCGCGGCCCGATGAAATGTTGCACCCGCCTGGCCAGGCATTTAAGCGAGCGCTCGAATCGATCAATGGTGCAAGGGTGTATGTCGCAGCGATGTGTGTTGGCATGTTGCAAGCCAGCTTGCGTATCGCTCAAGAGTACGGTCAACGTCGACAAACCTTTGGGCAGCCCTTAGCTCAATATCAAGGCTGGCGTTGGATGCTCGCTGAAGCAGCGGTTGATCTTGAGGCGGCAGGCGCGTTAGTGCAGTCTGCTGCGCAGGCAATCGACCAGGGCAATCAGTCGCAAGATCTGGCGGCTAAGGCGAAGGTGTTTGCGACACGCGCTGCGCAACGACATTTGCCAGCTTTGTTACATGCGATGGGCGCAGAGGGTTTGCGCGACAGCTATCCGTTGCTGCGGCATGTTGCAGCCGCGCAAGTTGCGACTTTGGTTGATGGTTCAACTGAAATGTTGCTTGAAAGAATTAGTAAAAACTTAAAAAAAACAGGTTGAATGTTATGCGCGTATTTCAAATTGAGGGTGAATGGGGGCTTGAACATTTAAAGCTCAGTACGCGACCGACCCCTAAGCCGGCTGCCGGGCAAGTGTTGGTCAAAATGAAAGCGTCGTCAGTGAATTTTCGCGATCCGATTGTCCCTGAGCGTGGTTATGGAGCTGCGACGGGTACGTTGCCCTTAATACCCGTTTCGGATGGGATGGGTGAGGTTGTTGAAATCGGCACCGGGGTGACGCGTTTTAAAGTCGGTGACCGCGTTTGTCCGACGTACTTTCAAAAGTGGATTTCAGGCGAGCCGAATCAAGAACGCTTGACGCATTCGTTAGGCGGGCCCATTGATGGCACGATGGCCGAGTACATGTGCTTGTCTGAAGAGGGCTTTGTCAAGATCCCAGCTTATCTGTCTGATCTTGAGGCTGCAACGCTGCCATGCGCAGCCGTGACCGCTTGGAGTGCCTTGGTGACATGTGGTCAGGTCAAGCCAGGCGACCGCGTGTTGTTGCAAGGTTCGGGGGGCGTATCGCTGTTCGCCTTGCAGTTTGCAAAAATCTTGGGTGCACAGGTGACGGTCATCTCGTCAAGTGATGCCAAGATCGAGCGCTTAAAACTAATGGGTGCTGACCACACCCTCAACTATCTGACTACGCCAGAGTGGGCGAAAGCTTCGCGTGAATTGACCGACGGCAATGGCTATGACCACATCGTAGAGCTGGGCGGCGAAAAAACTTTGCCACAGTCATTGCGTTGTATTCGGCCGGGCGGTACCTTATCGATGATTGGAATTTTGTCGGGCATTGCGATGTCTGCTTCGTTAGGTTTAATCATTACGCGTCAAGTACGTTTGCAGGGGATCACGGTGGGCAACCGCGATGCGTTTGAGGCATTGTTGCGTGCGATGACGCAACATCAAATTCGCCCTGTGATTGATCGGGTATTTGATTTTGCAGAATTGAAAGACGCCTTTACCTATCTGAAAAGTGGTGCTCAATTCGGAAAAATCTGCATCTCGCACGAACAGAAATGAGACTGCTTTACCCAATCGACACCAACGATCAAGATCCCGACGCGATCGCCTTCAGAGTTTGTGGTGAGCCCGAAGTCGTGACTTATGGTCAGCTTGAACAGCGGGCGAATCAGGCGGCCCATGTCTTCAGAGCTTGCGGCGCACGGCTTGGCGATCATGCCGCGATTTTGCTCAAAAATCAACGTGAGTTTCTTGAGATTTGCTTTGGCGCAGAGCGAGCCGGCCTGTACTACACCACGATGAGTACGCGTCTGACGGTTGCCGAACTCGCTTACATCGTGCAAGACTGCGGTGCGAAGGTATTGATTGTTGGTGAAGATTTGCTTGAACTAGGTGAAAAAATTACTCAGGCATTGACGACGCCCCTTCATCAATTTGTGGTGGGGTGTGCGCAACAAAACTGGCCAAGCTGGCAAGCTAGTGCTGAGCAGTTTTCTGTGGACCCAATTTCAGATGAAGCGCAGGGCTTGGATATGCTCTATTCCTCTGGCACAACCGGGCGACCTAAAGGGGTGAAGTGGCCACTGCCTGACGGTCCTTCAGGAATGCGAACCTTTTTGGTGAATTTATTAGAGGGGCTCTACGGGTACGGTAAAGGTTGTCGCTACCTGTCGCCTGCGCCGCTTTATCATGCGGCACCTTTGCGCCACAGTATGACTAATATCAAGCTTGGGGGCGAGGTGTTTGTGATGAGTCAGTTCGACGCACAAACGGCTTTGGCATTGCATCAGCAGCATCAGATTACGCACAGCCAGTGGGTGCCGACGATGTTCGTGCGTATGCTCAAGTTGCCTGAAGCCACGCGTCTGAGTTTTGATCTGAGCTCGATGAAACGGGCGATTCATGCCGCCGCGCCTTGCCCGGTCGACGTGAAGTTGCAGATGATTGAGTGGTGGGGGCCGGTGATCGATGAGTATTACGCTGGTACAGAAAATAATGGTTTTTGTTCAATTACAAGTGATGAGTGGTTATTGCATCAAGGCTCAGTGGGTAAGGCTGCGCTAGGGGTGGCACACATCTGCGATGAAGAAGGGCATGCACTTGAGGTCGGTGCAACGGGCCTTGTCTATTTTTCTGAGGGCCCAAAATTTGAATACCACGGTGACGCTGCAAAAACAGCGGAGACCCGTAACGACTTGGGTTGGACAACGCTCGGTGATATCGGACGTCTTGATGCTGAAGGCTACTTGTACCTAGTCGATCGTAAGGCTTTCATGATCATTTCAGGAGGGATCAATATCTATCCCCAAGAAATCGAGGCTGTTTTGATTGGTCACCCCTTGGTATTGGATGTTGCTGTGTTCGGAATCCCAAATTCAGATTTTGGCGAAGAAGTGAAGGCTGTCGTCCAACTCGTGAAAGACCAGAGCGGCAGCGAGAGCCTGGCGGCCGAACTCATTGCTTATTGTCGAGAACAGTTGGCTGACTTTAAATGTCCGCGTAGCGTTGATTTTTCAATTGAGTTACCGCGCCATCCCACCGGAAAGCTTTATAAAAAAATCTTACGTGATCGCTACTGGCCCGCTGCGGCCTCGATTACTTCGTCACCTTCGTCGCAGCAATCACCTTTGCCCACTTCTCTAAATCCTCTTTCATGAAGGCTTTGAATTCAGCTGGGCCTTGATCAAAAATTTCGGCGCCTGAGTCTGATAGTTGTTTGCGAAACTCGGGCATGTTCATGATGACTAAAATATGCTCGCGCAGCATCGTCACAATCGGCAGTGGCAGGCCCGCAGGCGACAAGACGCCGTACCAGATGATGGATGAATAGTTTGGGAAACCAAACTCACTAATGCTGGGCAGATTCGGTACGGTATCTGAACGTTTGCTCGTTGTAATTGCATGCGCGTGCAACCTGCCTGCGTTAACAAGCGGCAAGGCGGTAGACAGACCTGCAAAATAAATATCCACTTCGCCCGACATGACGTCGTTCATGGCCGGGCCACCGCCCTTATAAGGGACGTGTAATAGATCGATACCTGCCATATCTCGAAACAACTCACCTGAAAGGTGGGTTGGGCTACCAGTGCCCGCTGACGCAAAGGTTAGCTTGCCTGGCTGAGCTTTGGCGCGCGCAATCAGATCCGGCACGCTAGTGATGCCAGACTTTGGCGACACCACAAGCAACATCGGGTTGAGTGCCACCATCGAGATCGCCGTCAGGTCTTTGAGTGGGTCGTAAGGGAGCTTGCTATTCAGACTGGGGCTGATCGTCAACGCTCCGCTCGAGCCAAACAAAAGTGTGTAGCCATCAGGATTGGCCGCTGCGGCCTGAGTGGCCGCAATCTCGCCGCTTGAGCCTGGCTTATTTTCGATCACGATAGACTGCTTCAGGCGCTCTGATAAACGTAAGGCTAGTAAACGCGCCAATTGATCGTTGGGCCCGCCCGGTGGGAAGCCGACCAGCATCTTGATTGTGCGGTTGGGGTATTGGCTGATAGCAGCCTGCGGGTCTGCGGCCTGTCTCGTTTGAGCTTGCGCCGCTTGTGTCACGAGGGCAAGTGACAGCAGTGTTGTCGCGGCAAGGCGCAGCAAACAGCGCCCGTTCATCGCCGCAAGGGACGGCAAACGGGTGCTGAACAACCTAGCACTGCGTGACTTCAAAAGTAACATCATCGGCTGCTCTTTATGGAAAGCGGTGTGTGTCAAGAAGTGATTGCGCACTCGATGCGTGTACCCAATGGGCAGCACCTTGGCGCGCCTCAGCACTTGGGTCACAGAGGCCGTCAAAAGTTATTAAAAGACAGAATCCCTTCGGTAGGATCCATGCCATCAAGAATCCGCTTGGCGATTAAATCCTTGAGTGTTTCGGTGGCCCCGCCGCCTAATGAGCCATAGCGCGCACCGCGATACAGGCGTGAGACTGGATATTCATCGGTGAAGCCATAGCCGCCATGCAATTGCAAAGCGTCATTGGTCACGCGCAACGCCATTTCATTACAGGTGATTTTGGCGACAGCTGCCAAGAACGGATCCGGAAACGGATTGGCTGAAGCACACGCGCGATACAACACGCTACGGGCTGCTTCGATGTCGCGATACATCTCGGCAAGTTTCCAGCGCAGGCCTTGAAAATCAGTGAGCGTTTTGCCAAAGATGGGGCGATTGCGTGTGTAGTTGACCGCCTCTTCAAAGGCACCTTCAGCCAGACCCAACGAGATGCTAGGGTTTAAGCAACGTTGTGTATTAAAGGCGCTCATGAGCTTGCGAAAGCCACCTTCTTTTAAAACAACGTTTTCAAGCGGCACTTCGACGTTATCAAAACGCACCTCGTGTAAGTATTCGCCGCCCATGGTGTGATAACTGGCTGTGACTTCGAGGCCAGGTGTGCCGCCATCGATCAAGACGCAGCCAATGCCTTCGCGCCCAGGTTGATCGTCGACGCGCGTGAACACGACAAACATGGCGGCTTCTTGAGCACGACTGATCAGGGTTTTGACGCCATTGACGGTTGCATGATTGAGGTGCAAACGGGTGTTGGTGCGATAGCTGCTGACATCGGTGCCAGCGTGAGGCTCGGTCATGCAGATCGACAAAATCGCGTCGCCTGAACAGACTTTTGGCAGAATATTTTCTTTGATGGAGTCGGGGGCGTAGGTCTCGATAATGCGTGTTTGTACACCGGCTTCGCCAAGGACCGCCATCGCGGTGGGGTAGCAAACTTTGGCGATTTCTTCCAAGATCAACGCTGTCTCAAATACAGGCAAGCCTAAGCCGCCGTATTGCTCAGAGACCGTCATGCCCAGCACGCCGATCTGGGCGAGCTGTTTCATGTTTTCCCACGGAAACGTACCATCCATGTATTTTGCGGCCCGCGGTTTGAAATCGTTTTGCGCAAGTGCACGCACCGCTTCAACATATTGCCGTTGGCTGTCACTGAGTTTGAAATCCATGCTGCTCAATCCTTGATTGGTCTATCCAAAATAAATATATTAATCAGTGGCAGGCACTGAGTATCAGGTACCGCTTGTCGGTTGCCAATTACCTGAAGGCCACCGGTCGTAGCGCTTAGGTTCAGTGAATGAGTACTGAACCTACGAGCTTTCACAAAGTAGTTTAATGCGCGGCGAGCATCGCTTTAATCAACGCGTCTACGCTTGAAAACACGCGTGCCCCCGCGTTTTCGAGAGCATGTTTTTTGGCGTCAAAGGTGCCGGTATTGCCGTGCACCACAGCACCCGCATGCCCCATCACTACACCCTCGCGCGCGCCGTGCCCGGCAATCACGGCAAAGGTGGGCTTGGTGCACTGCGTGTCGATCAATGCCTGCGCAAATTCTTCTTCTTCAGAGCCACCAATTTCGCCTACTAGAACGATTTGCTTGGTGCGTGGGTCGGCATTAAAGAACGGTAGCACTTCAGCAAACCGTGTGCCCTTACAGGCATCGCCACCTACGCCGATCCAAACGCTTTGCCCAAGGCCGCAATCTACCAATCGATGGTTGGTCTCGTAAGACAAGGTGCCGCTTTTGGCGATGACACCCACCGAGCCTGGCTGTAAAGACACCGACGGAATAAACCCCAGTTTGGTGCGACCGGGTACGGCGACGCCCGGAGTCGAGGCGCCCACCCAGCGTGCGCCGGCAGTCTGCACCAGCGAGCGAGCCCGTATTGCATCAGCGACAGGCATGCCCTCGGTGACCGCCACGATTAGCTTGATGCCGCCAGCAACGGCTTCGCTGATGGCCGCCAGCACCTCAAAGGGTGGGACCATCGCAACGCTCGCCACGGCTCCAGTGGCCTTGACCGCTTCAGCGCAAGACCTAAAGACGGGCGCACCGTCTACCTCTTTCAGGTCGGCAGACTTGCTGCCGGCAGGGGCGGTGCCACCGACGATATCGGTGCCATATGCGCGCATCAAGGCGGCATGCTTGCGACCCATACGACCGGTGATGCCTTGGACGATAGTCGGCAAGGGGGCTGTAGGATTAAATAAGAGTGCTAAAGGATCGTTGGGGAATAGGTGGGTTGTCATGATGCTTGCCGTGTTGCAAGGGCGACGACTTGGTCGACCGCTTTCTCTAAATCAGTTTCAACGACCAATGACGCATTGGCGCTTGTTAACGTTTGGATGGCTGCCTCGAGCCCATTACCAATTAAGCGAATCACAATTGGGATTTTGATGTCTTGTGTTTGTTCGAGCGCGATCAGAATCAAGCGAGAGAGCTCTGCTAAGTCGGTGACACCAGCAAAAAAATTCATCAAAATCACTTTGACATTTTTGCCCTCACCAATCCAGCGCAGCACCTGAATCAAACGGGTGGGCTCGCCACGAAATTGGCCGGTGCGAATATCTACAAAATTAAAAGGCTTGCAACCACGGCGAGTCAGCTCATCGACCAGCTGCATACTGAGGCCCGCTCCAGTGGTGAGCATCCCGACATCACCGTCTTCGTCGAGTCGTACAAAATCAAAACCATGATCGATCTTGAGAGACGCTTCAGGGTAAGCGTGACCACGTTCTTTTAGCAAGGCGAGTAAAAGCGGTTGACGCTCAATGGCGTTGTCGTCAGCGATAAGTTTTGCGTCGCCGGCGATCCAGCTGCCATCGGCTTGCACAAACAGCGGATTGATCTCGGCTAAGGTGAGTTCGAGGGTGAAGAGGGCATCGCACAGCTGATGCGCCGCTTGTGTTAACGCCGCTTGAGCAAACTTAGGCATTTGTTGCGCGAGCTCTTGCGCCGCAAGTTTGACGGCGCTTGCCTCAAAGTTTGCCTGTTGTTGCAGCATGGCACCACCGGCAGAATGCTGCTCAACTTCAACGCCACCTTGCGCTGACATCAAAATAATGACTTTGCCCGACGAGGGATCAAGCATCAGGCTGATGTAGCATTCTTGCCCCGAGGCGGGCTGCTCAATACGGCACTCGTGCATACGATGGCCTCGCACCGTAGCGCCCACCAGTTTATGTAGCGCCTGTTCGAGCTCTGGCGCATTGCTCGCTTTGACAATGCCGCCTGCTTTACCGCGCCCACCAACAGGAATTTGTACTTTGACAAAGCATGGGTAGCTCACTGTTGGGTGAGTTGAGCGATTGGCGAGCACGCCAACCGGAATTGCAATACCAAATTGCGCCAGCAAAACCTTGGCGTCGTGTTCAAGCAGCATCATGGTGGCTGCAGTCTCCTGATTTGATTTTTTATGAGTTCAGGGCGTAGTGTGCCTAATTTAGACGATTGATTCAAACGCGAATCAGGCAAAAAGTGCACTGAAAGCTGTACTAAAAAAAATTAAACCTCATGCTTTGATTGCGCTGACGAGCGGATGGTGATCAGGCACAGTGCCGCAAAGCTGCACATCGCGAGTCCGAAGGTCAGCCAAAGTACCCCGGTGCCCCACTGCGTTAACGCTAAGCCAAACGTGAAGGGGGCGATGGCCTGTGCGAACTTAGCGGGCATTGTGAGCCACCCTTGGCGGCGTCCAAAGCCTTGCGGGCCAAACAGGGCTAAAGGTAAGGTTCCTCGGGCAATAATTAAAATACCGTTGCCCAAGCCATGCAAAATGACAAAGAGCGCAGCAAAGGGGGCACCTAACACCACTAGCGCAGCGATACCCAGTGGGTGAGCGAGCGCTGCAATGCGCGTACCAATTAAGGGATGCAGTCGCCGCAAAAACGTGAAGTCGAGGATTCGACCTGTAATCTGCGCGGGGCCTACTAGCGCGCCAATCGAAAAGGCGACCAACAGAGGTACACCAACCCCTTCTAATAAACGCGGCAGGTGTGACATCATGCCCATGCTGATAAAGCCGCTTGAGGCGAAGACAAAGGCTAGTAACACTGTGATGTATTTTTCTCGCTTGGGGTCGGGCACGACTGTGCTCGGCTGAGCGGTTTGATTGGAGCGCTCACCAGCGGTTGCGGGCTCAGTGCTGTCCGAGGCTCGAGGGATCAACATATTGAGGGGCAGCGCGACCAGCACATTCGTGGCCGCCCAGAACCAACAGACCCCACGCCAACCGTAGCGTGCTTCGACAAACACAGAGATTGTCCACCCTGCAACGCTAGCAAACCCCGCCACCATTGTGACGCCAACCAGCGCATTGTGCGATTTTTTGCCAAATATTCGTACGATCGCAGCAAAGGCGACCTCGAACATACCGGTGGCCATGCCTAACCCTAACACCGCGTACGCCAGCAACAGTAGGCCGAGCCCTTGGGCAAGCGCCAGCATCGAAAGCCCGGCTGCCAATAACAAGTTCGACGCAATCAGCACGGGTCGACCGCCAAAGCGATCCACCAGCTTCCCGGCGGTGGGGCCGGCGAACCCCGAGACGGCCAGCGCTAGCGATAGGCCGGCATACACCGTGGCGCTCGAGATTGATAGTTCAAGGCTTGCGGGGACTGCCATCACAGCGGGCAAATAATAGGCGCCTGCATGCGAAATCACTTGAGCAGCACCCACCACGGTGACGGTTCGATAGACGCGTTTGGTCATTGGGTAAAGACTTTAAGGTTGAACGGCAAGTCAGCCAACTCGGTAGATCGTTTGAATTCTGGTTTGGTCCGTTGGCCGCACAGGCTATTATTAACCAAGTTTGGTGCAAGCGTTTGGCGCCAGTACGTTGCTTTAAGATCTTTGGCGTTTTTTCTTAAGCGAGTTTATGGAAATCTCTCAGATTCAGCTCAACTACATCGATGTTGAAGACCGTATGGTGCTGCGGATCAACATGGGCGTTGAGCAGCACTTGACCTTGGTGCTCACTCGACGGATTGTGCGCTTTATGCTCGACAGCCTTTCGGTTTTGTTGCAGCGCATTTCACCCGCCGAGTCCGCCGCATCTCAGCCTGGCGCGGCTGCTAACGACCCGCCTGCTGCACTTGGGCAGATTGGCAAAGACACGGCGCCGTTCGAAGAACGTGCGCCAGAAGGTAACGTGTTGAATGTTGGTCGTGCTGCAGTCTTGGTAAATAACGCGGCTTGCCAACAAACCGATACTGGGCTGACCTTCACCTTTTTGATTGAACCCTTGCAACCCGTAAATGTGAATCTCTCAGCGCATTTGGGCTTGGGTGTTTCTCAACTCTTGACTGAGTTGTCGCGTCGCGCGCAATGGTTTGACGTGACCGCGATTGGTCAGCGCGAGACGAGTGAACAGGCGTTGATGGAATTGATGCCAAACCAAGGGTCAGTGACGTATCATTGAGCACGAATCAGTTTGCAAATGGCTGATTTGCCTTAAATGATTTGTTCATCCTAGACGACTCATTGACTGCAGATGATGCATTTGCTACGAACAATTAATAATATTTTCGAATTAGATAACGTTTACGTGAGCCTACCCATGAGCCGTCAACAATCCATCGATCTCGCTACTGCCTACTTTGATCAAGGCCATTTTCAGGCCACACTCGCACGTCGCGTTGGGATGGCCACTGAAAGCCAAGAGCCGGGTAAGGTCGAGATCCTCACGTTGTATCTCACGCAAGAGCTCACCCCTTACTTAACGTCCATGGGCTTTACCTGCAAAATTATTCCGAACCCCATCGAAGATCGTGGCCCTTTCTTGGTGGCAGAGCGGCTTGAGTCGGGGGCGGATTTCACAGTGCTGAGTTATGGCCATGGCGATGTCGTGCGTGGCTATGCACCGCAATGGAACGAAGGCCTAGCCCCCTGGTCCTTGAATATTCAAGGCGACCGTTGGTATGGCCGCGGTACAGCTGATAACAAAGGTCAACACACCATTAACCTTGCTGCACTCGAGCAAGTGCTGAGCGCGCGCGCCGGGCACTTGGGCTACAACATTAAGCTCTTAATCGAGATGGGCGAAGAAATGGGCTCACCTGGTCTGCGCGAAGTGTGCGAACAATATGGTGACTTGTTAAAGGCTGATTTGTTTTTGGCGTCAGATGGCCCACGCGTATCCGCCTCGCGTCCGACTTTGTTTTTAGGGTCGCGTGGCGCGTTTAACTTTGAGTTGAAATTAAATCTGCGCCAAGGCGCGCATCATTCGGGTAATTGGGGTGGGTTGCTGCGTAACCCCGGTATTCGTTTGGCCCACGCGATTGCTTCGATGGTCGACGCAAAGGGGCGTATTCTGGTGCCTAAACTGTTGCCGAGTTCGTTGCCTGAAAACGTGAAACGGGCACTCGCCAATATTGAAGTGGGCGGTGGGCCTACTGATCCTGAGATCGATCCTGACTGGGCCGAGCCGGGCCTGACACAGGCCGAGCGTGTATTTGCCTGGAACACCTTTGAAACCCTTGCGTTTAAAACTGGTAACCCAGAGGCGCCGGTAAACGCGATCCCAGGCTACGCGATTGCCTTTTGTCAGTTGCGTTATGTCGTGGGTAGCGATAACGAAAATTTCTTAAAGCACATTCGCGATCATCTGGATGCGCATGGCTTCACCGATGTTGAGGCAGCTGCCAGTCGTGGTGAGGCGGCCGAAGCGACGCGCTTAGATCCCGATAATCCTTGGGTCAAGATGGCAGTCGCCTCAATCACGCGCAGCACCGGTAAAACGGTTGATGTTTTACCCAACTTGGGCGGCACCTTGCCAAACGATGCGTTCTCTAAGATCTTAGGTCTGCCAACAGTATGGGTGCCGCACTCATACGCGGCCTGTTCACAGCATGCGCCAAACGAACACATGCTCGGGTCAGTCGCGCGCGAGTCGCTGCAACTGATGGCAGGTTTGTTTTGGGATCTTGGCGATGAGGGCGCGCAGATCGTTGCCTCTAAAGCAGCCTAGATTGCGACGAGTCTTTTTGGCTGGGGCAAAAACAGCCCCGAGCCGGTGAGACGCCTTGTTGCTTCGCGACTCAGTCTATCTGCGTCTTGAACCATTCACGCGCAAGGCGATCCCAGAATTGCGCGCCCACGCCTAAGATGTCGTCATTAAAGTCGTAGGCCGCGTTATGCAGGCTGATGCCTGGTTTGCCGCCTTTGCCATTGCCAATAAAGCCATAAGCGCCCGGAACCTTCAGCAACATAAAGCTGAAGTCTTCGGCTGTCATGGCAGGTGGAACGTTATCAAAAGCGTTTTCGGCACCAACAGTAGCAGCCATCATTTTCGCCATAAAGGCGGCTTCTTTGGGATGGTTATCAGTGCTGGGATAGCCTGGCTTGAGAATAAATGTCGCGGTGGCACCGTGCGCTGCAGCGATATGCTCACTGATTCGCTCAAGACCAACGGTTAACCGGTTTAATGTCTCTTGGGTTAACGCACGGGTAGTGCCATAAATGATAGCTTCGTTAGGGATGATGTTTTCGACAGTGCCCGACTCGATCTTACCTACCGTCACGACGGCGCTGTCTAGCGGGTCGGTGCCGCGCGATACGAGCGTTTGTAATTGACCGACGATGGTGCAGGCCACCGGGATCGGGTCGACACCAATGTGTGGTTGCGCAGCGTGACCGCCTTTGCCGCTGACGCGGATTTCAAAGCGATTGGCCGCTGCCATAATTGGACCGACGCGCACGCCCATTTGACCAGCCGGTAATACGGGCCAGTTATGTAGTGCGAAAGCAGCCTTCGCCGGAAACTTATCAAACAAGCCGTCCTCGATCATCGCGCGAGCACCCGCGCCACCTTCTTCACCTGGTTGAAAAATAAAATGGACGGTGCCATTGAAGTCGGGGTTGGCCGCCAGTAATGTGGCGCCGCCCAGCAACATTGCAGTGTGGCCGTCGTGGCCGCAGGCGTGCATCCGCCCAGAGTAGGTGCTGGCATGTTCAAACTGGTTCAGTTCAGTGACGGGCAGTGCGTCCATGTCCGCGCGTAAGGCCAGCACGCGTGCTGGGTCGTTGGCCTGAGGGCCGCGACCGCGCAAGGAGGCCACCACACCGGTTTTACCCATGCCGCGGTGAACGTCCAAGCCCAGTTCAGTTAGGTAATTGGCCACTTGGTCTGAAGTGCGTACCTCTTCAAAGCGTAGCTCTGGGTGCGCATGCAGATCGCGCCTAAAACGAATGAGCTTGCCTAGGTAAGGGGTAATGTCGGTAACGTCGATCGAAGCGGTGTCAGAAAAAACTTGCATAAAAACCTCGTTGCGCGTGAACGCGCGGCATCATCATTTGGCGGGTCAGCGCAAGCGTTGTGTTTAGGCTTGAACCCCGATCCCTGTGGGATTCAGTATATAGTTTTAGATTCAGATTGGCGATCGGTTCAAATGCCCTTAAAAATCAACGGGCTTGGCTCTTGTTGATCGCTCAAAATTACAAAAAAAGGCCTTTCATGCAGAACTCTTATGATCTTTTGATTCGAAATGCCACGATTGTGGATGGTACCGAGGCGATCCGCTATACCGCAGATATTGGCATCAACGGCGATCGAATAGTTAAAATCTGCGATTTGTCGGCATCTTCTGGTAAAAGAGAGATTGATCTTAAGGGGCAAGTGGCAGCTCCCGGGTTTATTGATGCCCATACCCACGATGATCGTCTGATGCTCTCAAACCCAGAAATGACCCCAAAGGTCAGCCAGGGGGTGACCACGATCATTGGTGGCAACTGTGGGGTTTCGCTTGCTCCGATGCCTCGGCCGATCCCTGATCCGGTTACACCGCCCTTAAATTTGCTGGATGACGAAGGTAAGTGGTTCAAATTCGGCACCTTCAAGGCCTATTTGGATGCTAGATCGGAAGAGCGTCGTGTAGGGAAAGAGTGTCTTCGCCTGTGTAGATC
>CALCPT010000214.1 GCA_937897265.1 uncultured Alcaligenaceae bacterium | reverse complement strand
TCACGCAACATCCATTCAATATGCGGGATCAGGGCGATACCGCCCGCGACCACCGCCACGACGATACCCGTGATGGCAAAACGATTGCGGCTGCGCACATCTTGTAATAGCCATACCCCCATCACGGCAAACCAGATACCCGCACTATATTTAGTCAGTAGGCATACGGTAGCGGCGACTCCAACCAAGGCCCAGCGCCACCATTGCGGCTGCCGCATCGCTAGCAATAGCGCCCAAACAAACAAGGCCGTCGGCAACAGCTGCAACAAGTTAGAGCTAACTTGTAGACCATTGATGTTGTGATACACAATCAGGCTGGTAAACACCACTGCCATCAAGGCGCGCGCGGGGCTCACGCACAGCAAACTGATGCGCCACACCACCAGCAACATCAAGGCAACATTGGCTTGGCCAGCCACATACGTCACCCAAAACGAGCGCCCAAACACAGCAGCCCAGGCGTGCACCCACCAAGTGCCGATCGGGCCAAACTTTGGATACCCCCAAGCCGGAGACTGCATCCAGAAAAGTTCTTCGATGCTGTCTTTATGCGGCGCGGTATAACTCATCATCGCCAACACCGCCCAAAACACCGCATGAAACGCAATGTAGGCAAACGTTAAGCGCGCTAACTGGCTTGAATCGTTTGGGTCAATTCGGCTTAGGGCGTTGTCGACACTTTTGCAGATCGCTAAATTTTTAAACATTGATTCGCTCAGGGGGTTTACTTTCACACAGCTTAGGCACGCGCATTGATCAGCTCAAGTACCGCTTGCGCAAACACTGCAGGCACTTCTTGCGGCATATTGTGCCCCACACCGGGCACCACACGGTGCGAGCGCGGGCCAGCAAACCGGTGGGCACTCGCCTCGGCCTTAGAGGGTGGACGCACACCATCATCAGCGCCATCAAACGTGATGACTGGCACTGTAATCACAGGCTCGGCAGCCAGGCGGCGCTCAATATCAGCGTAGGCAGGATCACCTTCGACCAAACCAAAGCGGTGACGATACGAATGAATCACCACGTCAACAAAGTCAAGATGCTCAAACGACGGCGCGCTTCGTGCAAAGGTTGCCTCATCAAAGCCCCAGGTCGGCGACCACAAACGCCACAGCAAACGAATTAATCCTTGACGGTCTTTTTGCAAGCCAGCACGACCGCGTTCGCTATGAAAATAATACTGGTACCACATCCGATGCTCGCGATCAGGCGTGTCGGGCACCAGCGCTTGAGCGATATTTTGAATGTTGTAGCTGTTAAAAGAGACCAGCCCTTTGCAGCGCTCGGGCCAACACGCAGCAACCACGCACGCCGCACGCCCACCCCAGTCGTAGCCCGCCAAATAGGCGCTTGGGATCTGTAAAGCATCCATCAGCGCTAGCAAATCTGCTCCTAAAGCAGCCTGTTCACCTGAGCGTGGGGTGGTTGTCTCAAGAAATTGTGTTGATCCATACCCCCGCAGGTACGGCACAATGACTCGGCATCCCTCAGCAGCTAGTAGCGGTGCGACCTCGGCATAGGCTTGGATATCGTAAGGAAATCCGTGCATCAAAAACACAGGCGTGCCCTTAGCAGGGCCAAACTCGGCGTAACCGATATTTAAAACGCCTGCGTTGATTTGCTTGATGAGCATATTTGATAAAAACCGTGTTGAATAACTGATTTTATGAGCAAATGATCGATTTTATGCCTGAGGATTAAGACCAAGGGTCATCCCTTACCTCTACTTACCTATAGTAAACCCGCTAGCGGTCAAGAATAGACTTCAAATGCTCTCAAATTGAACCAGACCA
>CALCPT010000213.1 GCA_937897265.1 uncultured Alcaligenaceae bacterium | reverse complement strand
GCGCAGACTACGACCACCAATTGCACGGGTGAAGGCCATCAACGCAGCATTGCCTGTGGTACCTGCAACGTAGTCAAAGTCAAAGTTTTCACCACCTATGCCGATATTGTTGATGATGACGCCTTGACCACGCGCTTTGAAAAGAGGGTAGAAAGCGCGAGTCATGTCGATATACCCCAACACTTTTAGCTCCCAACCGGCACGCCATTGGGTCGCATCAACATCCCACAAATTACCGCCGGGAATCGTACCCGCGTTATTGACTAAGATATCGATATCCGCCGCTTGTTCAACGATGCGCTCAATGGCGCCAGGCTGCGTCATGTCTAGCGCAATGACCTTGGTCGGCACGCCGAATCTGGTGAGAAGGTCGCTTGCTAGTGCGGCAAGTCGATCTGCCGAGCGAGCTACCACGGTAAGGTGACAACCTTCGCGCGCAAAGGATTCGGCGAGTGCTTGGCCAATGCCCTGCGAAGCACCTGTCACCAATACTTTTTTACCTTTGAGATTGAGTTCCATACCATCCCTGCCTATATTGACTTAGGTGACTGAGTTCTTCAGCACTTGTTGTAGTTCTTCCATTGCGCTGGGATTGTTGAGCGCCGACAGATCACCCAATTTCTCTTGCATAAAAATATTACGAATTAAACGACGCATGACTTTTTGGCTGCGAGTTTTGGGCAAATCTTTCATGATGTACACCTGGCTTGGCCGAAAAGGCTTACCCATTCGATCAGCGACATGGTCTTTAATCAGCGCCTCAAGAGCCGCTGGCTGGCCGGTATAGTCGGGCGATGCAATCACAAAAATCACCAGTTTTTGACCCTTGCTTGGGTCGGTAACACCGATCGCGGCGGCTTCACTCACTTCTTTGAGCGCAAGCAAAATCTCTTCGACTTCAGCTGGCCCTAGCCGCTTGCCCGCAATTTTTAGCGTGTCATCGGAGCGGCCCAAAATATAAAAATAACCATCCTTGTCATGTAACGCTAAGTCGCCATGAATCCATTGACCGGGGATTGTTCGCCAATAAGAGTCGAGATAGCGCTCGTCATCCATCCAAAAGGATTGAGTCATCCCCACGAAGGGTGCGCGGATCGACAGTTCACCGATTGCGTTGCGCACTGAGTCGCCTGCGGCGTCGACTACGTCGGTCATGACGCCTGGGCTTGCCGTGTTGAAGGATGCTGGAGCAATGGGTTTGATCACTACGCTAGACAGCAGCGCACAACTCGCTTCTGTGCCGCCGGTGACATTAATGATCGGGCAGGTGCCATGGCCGAAATGTGTTTCGAACCACTTGAAATGCACCGGATCAATGGGTTCTCCGGCCGTGATTAACAAGCGGATCGAAGCGAGGTCGGGTTGTAGTGCGATATCGGCGTGGCTCGCGTAGCCGCGAATGAGCGTGGGGGATGCACCATACACCGTCACGCCATAGCGCTCGATGAGTTTACCCATGCGTGTCCAGTCAGGATAGTCTGGCGCGCCGTCGTAGGTGACCAAGGTGGCGCCATTTAAAAGCGCCATCGTCGAAACAAGTGGCCCCGCAATCCAGCCCATGTCTGCAGGCCAACACACGACATCGCCCTGCCGGATATCGAAGTGCACCATCGAGTCATGTGCCATCTTTAAGGGAAAGCCGCCATGCGTATGAACCGGACCTTTGGGCTTGCCAGTGGTGCCTGAGGTATAGATCAGAGAGGTCAGATCACCTGGTAAAATTGCAGCCCTGGTTTCTTCGATTTTTTTTGCCTGAATTTGCAGAACTCTGCAATGGCTTCCGCATCTCCTGTCATCCAGCAGGCCTTAAAGAAATTGCGGGGTTCAAAGCGGCACTTTGCATTGTACTCGTTCTCCAGTCTGTATTGTATCACCTCAAACTGCAATTCTCCAACCGTACCAATAAATTTCCTGTTGCCAGGTTCCTGTCTGAATAACTGGGCCACACCTTCGTCCGTCAGCTGTTCTATGCCTTTTTCCAATTGCTTCGATTTCATCGGATCTAAA
>CALCPT010000212.1 GCA_937897265.1 uncultured Alcaligenaceae bacterium | reverse complement strand
TCCAAACCGTGTGAAGCATGTCTTCATCTTTCGTTAGCGAATCGTTAATCTTGATATCAAACATCGTCACGGCCCAAATCAAACCTGGGTCGCGGCGTGCCCGCTCTTCAGCGGTTTTGCCTTGTGTTTTTTCAATCCACTTTGACAGCACTGGGCCAACCTCTGTCACATCAGACTGTTTGTGCGAGGCCGTGCAGACGACCAAAACGTTCATCTCTTGTGACTCGGTGTAACGTTCAAACAAATAAGCGACTTTGCCACGCAGTAATAATTGCGCGATTGGATTGCCGGCTTGATCCTTTCCTTGCGCGCCACTGATATCGGTTAAAGAGTCTAAGCCTAGGCGCCCGCGGTAGCCCGGAAAATCAAGCAAATCGACGTCTTCAAAAATCTTTTGGTGCGGCTGGTTCACAAGCGGAAACGTCAACTCGGCGGTCAACGCGGCAAGCAGTGCCATCGTGATGCTTTGCTGAGCCTGCGGCTGCCCGTCAATAATTGGTAATACAACGATCGGTAAGTCTTGCGGCCTGCCAAGACGCTGCAACATATCAACGTTCATGATGCTATCGGCTTGCGACAAGACACCACTCTCGGTTTTACGCACCAAGGCCTCGATTGGTGCAAAGACTCGACTCGGCTGACCCAGCTGAGCTAAGGCTTGAGCCAAACTCAAAAACGCCTGAGTCAACGCGCCCGCCTGCCCCCACAAACAACCAAAGAGTTGTGCCCGATCTTCAATACTAAGGTAAGGCGCCAGGCTGACCGCACGCGGTAAAAACTCTGCTGTCAAAGGGCTAATTGAATTACCGAAGCTCTCTTTCAGATACTCCCACAGCGACACCATGTCATCTTCAGAGATCCCCAGTACGCGTTGTGCACGCTTGCGCGATTCAAGCTCTAACAACTTTCTTTTTGCAGCAACGGCGTCAATTGGATTGCCAATTTTTTCGAAATTGAAATCATTGAAAAATGAGTTCACAAAAATTTTAACAAGCTCAATTTCTTCAAATAGTTTTAGCTCTAACGGAAAGCCTGTTGGCCCCTGCTTCGCACGAAAACTAAACCGCGTCACGAGGCCCGTCGCTTCTTTTCCACCGCCAGGTGGATTGATGTGATTAATAAAATCCAAGCGCTGTCCATCGACAACGGTTTCAAGTTTCCCGTCGCCACCCGCCGCTAGCGCAGAAATTAAATACGATTTACCCGCTTGCGAAAGGCCAAAAAAACCAACGGTTGAGGGCAATCCTGCCGCGATGCCCAAACTCTTTGCCTGGTTGCGCACACGCCGTAAACGATAGATCAGGCTATCGGCCTCGTTGTCCACGCTGCGCGCGTTGCCCCTGACCCGCTGAATCCACTCAATCGCTTGCCCAGACTCTTGGCGAATGGTGGCCCAGCCGGACACTAATTTATCTGCTCGTTCAATTGTCATGCCGATTACCTCACGCTGCCGCTGTCGAGCCAATACTGCGAATCACCCAAGCCCGCATCTACCATCGTGTTGAGTCTGAATTTGATTTTGCTTTTTGAACCGCCTTCTACCGAGGCCAACTCAAAACTTTCCGGGCCAGTGCGCTCGCTTCGTTTGAGTGAAACTTTTAGCACCACCCCTTTTGAGGCAAGCTTCTCGCGTAGCTCTCGATCATCCACACTCAAGGTGTACAGCGGTGAGGCAGGCCAGCGCTCAGTTTCAAGCTGCCTAAATCCTAAACGCATCGAGCCCCGCATTTCAAACGTCGTATCTGGAAACTCGTACTCTTCGTTGTCGAGATCAATATTGCGATAAAACAGGTTCGCGTCTTTGATCGCATTATTGTTGTCGATCATGCCAATGAAGCGCACGGTTGAATAGGGCTTAAAGGCCGCTGATCTAAAAAAGAAATTTGGCAAGCGTAGACTACGACTCAACAAACACAGCATGGCACCGACCGCTGCCGTGCTCTTCGGGTCGTCGATACGGCCATTTTTATGGAAGGGGTACCACGGACCCGTTTTGTATAGATGCATCGGTAAGATGCGCCCAGCCGGCAAGGCCAGTAGCGAACGCACATACGCTAACACCCCAGGCATGCGTGACGGGCGACCAGTTAACAGCAAGACGTCGGGCTGATACGCGTAGACGACTTCAGACATCGCTTTTAACGTCTTACAGATATTCATTTCGCCGCGCAAGAACAGCTCATGCAAACGGCGAAGATTGATCTGTACGCCGACATCCATAATGCTGAAACCAATCGCTTGCGTTCCACCTGCACGCTGCACGGCGGTATTGATGTAAGTCAGCACATCACTGGTCGGCTGTCCTGCCTCACTGAGTAATTCGGACACCAGCCTTGAGCCTAAGTTGCCCGGCTCAAGTGGATCGTACCGTTCGTATTCTTTGATGACACTCAAGGCAACGGGATACAACACCTGCAGCGCAAATTGCTGTCTAAGCACCGCAAGCTGCGCGTCAAGCGACTCACTACCCATTAACTTCGAGATCAGTGCCTCAGGCTCTGGTACACCCGCGGTTTTAAACGCTTGCCCGATCCCCGGTAGCACGACCGCCCGAATGACATCAAGCACGATGTCATCACCAGCAATCTTAAAGCCATCACGAAACCGTTGTTCAGGCAGGATGTAAGCGCCGCCGCCCACATCGCGCCCTGCATTGCCCTCACCTTTATCCAGAAAGTATTCGTTGATGACCAGATCGGTCGTACCACCGCCGATGTCAATCGTGGCAATCGATA
The DNA here is from genome assembly GCA_937897265.1 of uncultured Alcaligenaceae bacterium. GTDB lineage: Bacteria > Pseudomonadota > Gammaproteobacteria > Burkholderiales > Burkholderiaceae_B > Zwartia. The sequence goes on along the minus strand of CALCPT010000212.1, from coordinate 1,864 downwards.
TGTATGGCTCGTTAGAGCCGGCCCGCGGCGGTTGATCCGGGCGAGCTAAAGCTTGAAAGAACTCTTCAGGTCGACCACCAAAATTATTTTGTGTTTCACTAAACAAGTAAACAACCTGTCCACAGGTCGCTTCATCCCACTGCACGTGCACCTCAGGAAAAGGTGGAAACGCCAAGTCACGCTCTTCTTTTGTGTCAACGCCAACGTCTTCTGGATGCCACCCCATGCTCTTCCAAATCAACCCAATCGCCTGACGCATACGCTGTTCAAAGATCTTGCGCTCGGGCTGAGGCATCGCCGGGGGGACGGTCAAAATAATCGAGTTCAAATGACGCGGCACGCGACCATGACTTTGACGTAACCTCTGCGCTGGGCTGTTGATCTGCGCGAGCGCTTGTGCAAGGACTTCAGACAACATAAATGTCATCAACGAGCTGCGCGAATAATGTGGATGAAACACTGGCATCCGATCAAACGGATCGAGCGTATACAGCGCCTCACCCATTTCGTTAATGAGGCGCGACACCGGCGCCGCCGTAGCATGCGGTTCGATTTCGGTTTTGGCACTTGAGGTATTGAACCGCCATCCTGGCTCAAAGCTATCTTGATCCCACAGATAGCGCTTGGGGCTCGATAATCCTGTGGCGCCCTCGGTGCCTCGGCGCAGACTCGCTAAGCGCGCTGCCTCATGGCCAATACGGGCAATCGTTGGCCACAAAAACGCATCGTTGCGCCCGCTTTGTGCTGAAAAATGATCTTTGCCAAACGACGCTTGCGCAAATTCGATCCGGCTTTCAAACGCTTCGTGATAAACGTGTTCGGGATGCGAAAGGTCTCGTAACTCGAGTTCATAGCGGCGCCTCAACCCATCGTTTTCTTGGGGATGATCTTCAATCAAGATGCCACAGGTGCGAGAATTGCCAACGTCAAGCACCAGATCGACTTTGATCGGCTTATATAAATCGTTGGGTTGATTCGAGATAACTTTGATCTCTGGCAACGCCAATTGGGTGCCAAGCAGATGCAAAATATTCAAATAGTGAGCTTGATGGTGGAGCTCGGCAGTTTCAACACGAATATCTTCAGCGTCTCGTTTGAGCCGAGGTTTAGCGAGGTCGCTAAACAGCTCTTGCAACCACGCGTTCAGCCATTGCTGATCAAGAAACCAACCCATTTCATGAGAGCGATGGGCAAAGGCAAAACTCGTTCCCGCTTTGATGTCGTCTTTCGAGGGCCCCATGTAGGCCGTATCGCTGCGACTCTCCGTGACTTTGGTGTCAAAGGCGAAGGTGATGCGGTGTGTATTGCCTGCAGGGTCGAGGCCGGCGGCGACTTCGGTGATGCGCACGCGGGCCCAGTTTGACGGGCCCTCCTCAAAACGGGCTGGTGGGCTAAAGCGAAAATACGGAACGGGTAACCAAGTATCAATCAGTAAACGCAAAGACTGATCCAAACTCACATCAAAGCGCGAAGACACCGCTTGCTTTTTGTCGTCGTACGAAAAATGAAGCTTGCCAGTGCGCTCATCTTCTTGAAGCCGTGCCAACGGGCCAGCGTCACCCATTTTTGCAAATTCACCAGACTGGCCTTTGATCACAAAGGTTGCAGCGAAGTCAAGAAACTGCACCCCACTATCCATGATGAGCGTCGTCTGTTCTTCGAACGCGTTGATTTCTGCAAGCATGAAATGAGATCCTGCTATTTAGGTGCGTGTCGCATCGACACAGGAAAAGAGGTGCCGTTGTCGTATTGACCTTGACAGGCTGCTTGATTGCCAGCGCCTGGCATGCAAGTCACTTTGGGCAACGCCATGGTGCTACCGTCGGTGCACTTCGCAGTAGATCGGAAGAGCACACGTCTGAAC
>CALCPT010000211.1 GCA_937897265.1 uncultured Alcaligenaceae bacterium | reverse complement strand
CCTTACCTCCCCAGTACTCATCGTTGCGAGCGAAAACCACACGATCGCCCGGCTTGTACTCAACAAATTTGTAGGGGCCTGTGCCGATCATGGCTTTACCACTGTTGAAGTCTTCAGTCTTGGCCGACTCAGCAACCGCCTTCGGTATGATTTGTGCCGAATTTAGATCGCGTATCAAGCCAGTGTAGGGCTTAGCCGTCTTCAATATCAACGTGTGGGCATCGGGCGCTGTGGCCTCAGTGATCTGACGCACATACAACGCAAAGGACGCGGGGCTATTTGGTACGTCAGGGATACGCTTAAACGATGCCAAGACGTCATCCGCTACAAAAGGCGAGCCATCGTGCCATTTCACACCTTTGCGCAGCTTGATTTCGTATGTCAGTTCATCAATATTGCGCCAGCTCTCTGCTAAACCAGGCTTGAGGTTTTGAAAAGCATCGGTCAGAAATAGAGGCTCAAAAACCTGTTTTGCAACCGAGATATTGGGCGTCAGATTGTGATAGTGAGGGTCGAGAGACGTGATCGGAGCCGCCAAGCCGACGGTTAACTCGTTGGCGCTGAGCGACACAGTTTGAAACGAAAGCGTCGCCAAAAGAAGCACTCGTGGAATACAGGTCAGCAATCGCATTTCAGTTTCTCTCGATCAGTCAGGCAAATTAGTCGGTTAGATTCGTCGGCAAATTATATGAGTCATCGGCGCCTTGCTGTCAATTTTTATTTTGCAGTGCAACGAAGAGGTCAGCAACCCGACCAAAGGCATCGCTTAGCCAATCAACAGCCATTGCAAAAAAGCGCCAATCCATACCGAAAACCTCAAAAAACAAGCCCAATCTAGGTTCAAACGGGATATATTCACTTACCCGTTCATAGGAAAAAAACATGAGACTCTTGCCCCGCGTTCTTGCTATCGGCCTCTTATCGCTTGTTTCGACATCAGCCAGTGTTTGGGCTGCTGACTACCCGACCCGTGCGATTAAATGGGTTGTGCCCTACCCGCCTGCCGGCACCACTGACGTGCTCGCTCGAATCATGGCGCAACGACTATCCGAAACGATCGGCCAACAGGTGATCGTTGAAAACAAGCCTGGCGCAGGAAACAATATCGGCACCGAAATGGTGATCAACGCGGCACCTGATGGCTACACCATGTTGCTGGTCAACCCCGCTAACGGCATCAATGCCTC
>CALCPT010000210.1 GCA_937897265.1 uncultured Alcaligenaceae bacterium | reverse complement strand
GTGTGCTCTTCCGATCTCGGTGATGAGCTTTGGCGTGATGGGCGGCGATATTCAACCTCAGGCGCATGTGCAAACGGTGGTGCGTATGTTGGATTACAACCAGCAGCCGCAGGCAGCCTGCTGCGCGCCACGCTGGAAACTGACGCGTGACTTCACTCTTGATGTCGAATCGACCATGCGGGTTGAGACCATCGCCGGTCTGAAGGACTTAGGCCACCAACTCAAAGCGATTGACGACCCCTACATGGATTTTGGTTCGGGTCAGTTTATTTGGCGTTTATCCGATCTGCACGAAGACGGTTATGTGGCGGCAAGCGATAGCCGTCGTGACGGGCAGGCCGTGGGCTTTTAGCGAGCTTGGTTGACCTGTTAACCGGTTGACTGGTTGACTGGTTGAGCTTGAGGCGCAGGTAGCGCCCCGGTAGAGTCGTGTAATTTTGACGTAAGTATTTGATTTGTAGCATAGTCTTTGTATATAGCCTGTGCGAATTAAGGGTTTTTACTATTTGTAAGTGAGGTGAGTTCGACTACGATTAGGGTAGCGACATTTTTTCAGGTGTTTGTCAGCTTTCATTCATATCCTTGTCAGCTGTGGCATGGGTAAGAGATGAAGGGTGATACTTGCTTCGAAGAAGCTGTTGCGCTCGCCCAACCTCGAAGGAGTCAACATGCCTGAAGTGAAACTGACCCGGCGTCAGTTTTTTCAAGTGACCGGTGCCGGACTTGGCGCAAGCAGCATGACCGTAATGGGTCTTGCTCATGCCGCTGATCCCGTGTTTGCCAAGCCAAACAAACTTGAAAAAACCACAGAGACGCGTAGTACCTGTCCTTATTGTTCTGTGAGCTGTGGCGTACTGATGTACAGCCGCAAAGACGCGAGCGGTAAGTTGAAGGTGATGCACGTCGAGGGCGATCCTGATAATCCAGTCAACAAAGGCACCCTGTGCCCCAAGGGTGCGGGCATTCTTGACATGATCGAGAGTCCCAATCGTTTACAGTTTCCTGAAGTGCGTGAGCCTGGCTCTAACACTTGGAAGCGCATCTCTTGGGATGAGGCGTTGACGCGCATCACCAAGCGGATGAAGGCTGATCGCGATCAGAACTTTGTCGCAAAAAATGCAGCAGGCGTAACCGTGAACCGCTGGAATACCTTCGGTATGCTAGTGAGCTCAGCTTCGAATAATGAAGCGGGTTATCTAAGCCACAAGGTGTTGCGTTCACTCGGCGTTGTTGCCCTCGATACACAAGCGCGTATTTGACACGCCCCGACGGTAGCCAGTCTGGCTCCGACGTTTGGGCGCGGTGCGATGACCAACCACTGGGTTGACATCAAAAACGCTGACTTAGTATTGATTATGGGCGGCAATGCTGCTGAAGCACACCCCTGCGGCTTTAAGTGGGTGGTTAAGGCCAAAGCACAACGCGGCGCCAAGCTCGTTGTGGTTGACCCACGTTTTACGCGGTCTGCAGCGGTGGCCGATTACTATGCGCCGATTCGCGTCGGTGCAGATATCGCGTTCTTGAGTGGTGTCAT
>CALCPT010000209.1 GCA_937897265.1 uncultured Alcaligenaceae bacterium | reverse complement strand
GAGTTCAGACGTGTGCTCTTCCGATCTTCCGGCCAAAATACGCTCGTATAACTCGGGCTTGTCGCGCTTGGCGATGTCCCAAGTACCACCTTCAAAGAAGATCGAACCCGGGGCGATGCAGTTCACGCGAATCTTTTTGCCCGCATAAGACAGCGCCTGCGTTTGGGTGTATTCGATCAAAGCGGCTTTGATGGCACCGTAAGGGGGCGTGCGCACGCTTGCTCCAAGGCCTGAAATTGAAGAGATATGCAAGATGCTACCCCCGCGCGCTTCGAGGTAGGGCATGGCAGCGTGACAAGCACGCACCGTTGCCATCAAATCGATTTGAACACTGACTGCCCAACCCGCTTCGTCATCGGTACGACCAAAGCCAGAGGCATTATTGACCAAAATGTCGATGCCGCCTAACGCCTTAGCCGAGGCTTCTACCCACTGTTTAATGGCGTTGGCATCACCCAAATCGCAAGATGTCGCAAGCACTTTATTGCCGTGCTTCTTTAACGCAACCTCTGCTTCGCGCAAGGGGCCTTCGCTTCTGGCACAGATTGACACATCTGCACCGGCCTGTGCGTAGGCCTCGGCAATTGCCAAACCGATACCACGGCTGCCGCCGGCAATTAACGCGCGTTTTCCAGTTAAATCAATTTTCATTATTGTCTCCGTAAGGTGTCGCCGCTCAGGGTGCGGGGTAAGAGTTGGGTTGTATCGCGACTAAGCGCTTTGTTATGCTTCACTGCAATCGAAATCTTATTCGTTAAGCGGTAATTCAATCATAAACGTAGTTGCCCAGCCAGGTTGAGCTGCAATGTACAGGCGACCTTTGTGCCGCTCAATAATATGCTGACTTAACCATAAGCCCAAGCCCATTCCGGAGTACTTGGTTGAGCTCAGTAGATTAAAGATGGTTGCTTGCGTAGTTGGGTCGATACCGTCGCCATTATCAGACACGCTCAGGTACGCGCGGTTGCCTGATTTGCTGATGGTGATACCAATGCACCGCTCGCGGTCTGTAATGTCTGACAGCGCTTGAACGGCGTTGTTTAAGAGATTTAAGAGCACTTGCTGAAATTCTTGCGGATGCACCTCGACGTGACATCCGCCAGTGATGGGATAGTTTCGACGAATCGAAATATTTGCTTTTTTTGCCGAGGGCAAAAATAATTTTTCGAGAGATGACACCATGTCAACCAGGTCTACTCGTTGTGGCACCAAAGTCGTATTTGAAAATATCTGTCTAAGCGCCGTAATGATCTCGGAGGCTCGCTGGTTATCCTCTAGGATTCTGGCTAGAAGCTCGTCCTTAATTAGCGGGTTGGGTACATCGCTTGAAAGCTCCATCTGTAGGCATTCGGCATTGAGTTGTATGGCGCACAGTGGTTGATTCAGTTCGTGCGCCAGTGCAGCCGAGAGTGCCCCGACCTCGGCTGATTTTTTTGCGCTAATTAAAGATTGAATTAATTCATCGCGTTCAACCAGTAGCTGCTGAACTTGGTTTTTTTCTTCGATCTCGCTCGTTAGTGCGTTGTCTTTTGAAGAGAGTGCCCCGATCATCTGTTGTCGCTCGGAGATTTGCCGTTGCAAATAAAAAGTACCAATTCCAAAAAAGGTTAACAGCATTGTGCCTTGGGTTCCCCAACGCAAAAGTCGCGATAGTATCTCTTCATTAAAAATGTTACTTACGTGGCCGAGATTGAGATTGATCGTTGTGAAGGTGCGGGTCAGCGTCAACAAAAGCGTGATCAAAATCAGACCAAAAATAAATTTCAATATGACCGGGCCTTTTGCATATATTAGGCGCGCGACCTCATAGCCTTGCCAAATTAAGCAGATCGCAAACGCGGTTGTGACAAAGACCACACGATCAGCGAAGCCACCATTTTGCCGAATCGTTTCGTAGGTGATTCCTAGTACGAGCAACGCACCCCACGCCGCAATTAAGAGGGGGCGGTCGATTGGTTGGCGCCAAGAGCGAAATAATAGCCCGCTAAAAATGTTGGTACCAAGGATGCAGATATTGGCAGGGGTCAGCAGCGCCGGGTGTACCGAGGGTACTAGCGCAAAGATAAAAAATCCGCTAGCGTATGAACCAACCGCGAGCACCCAATAGCCATTGAGCGAAGTTCTGTTTTGCTTATTGAACAGCGGAGAGAAACTAAAGAGCAAGCCCAAAGACATCGTGCCAAAAAGCACGAGAAACACTTGTTCAGCAATTTGCATATGCGGTGCCTAAGGTTGAGACACAGACGTCGCGTCATTCAGTTCGATGGCAATCTCGCGAAAGCGCGCTTCGGCCTGGCCAAAGGCAAATACCAGATCTGGATCGAATTTCTTACCCGACAAGCGATAAATTTCTTCACTAGCCGCCCCATGTGTCCAGGCCTTTTTGTAGATGCGTTCGGTGGTTAAGGCGTCATAGACGTCTGCTAAGGCCATCAAGCGTGCCTCGAGCGGGATATCGGTGCCTGCGAGGCCCCGAGGGTAGCCGCTGCCGTCCCAGTTTTCGTGATGCCCACCGGCAATTCTGGCAGCGATATTAAACAGTGAAGTGGGCATGCGGTCGGCGCCGGCGGCCGCTGCCAAAATGGTCTCGCCAAGCATCGCATGCGTGCGCATGATCGCCGTCTCGTCACTCGTGTGGCGACTCGGTTTAAGCAAGATGTGATCGGGGATCCCGACCTTGCCGAGATCATGTAATGGCGCAGCAGTGACGATTTTTTCGATCAGATCATCCGAGAGCTGCTCGCGGTAACGTTCAGCGCGACTTAATATTTGCGCAAGCGTCTTGACGTAAAGCTTGGTGCGTTGGATGTGCAAGCCGGTTTCGTTATCGCGGGTTAAGGCGAGTTCGGTCATCGAGTCAATCATTTGCTCGTGTGCGCGTTGCAAGATGAGCTGACTCATTTGTTGATGCTCGGCTAACAACTCTCTTAATTTTCTACTGGTATTTTCGTACTGAGAAACGTCCGCGTAGGTGCGCACAACGTCACCCGAGGGCATTGGGTGCGTTTTAACCTCAATAAAACGACCCTGCGCATCTTTTCGTACGTAATTTCGCTTGGTGTGTTCATCGACGTTTACACCGCGCGACAAGATATAGGCACGGGCGTCAGGCGTGACCTCACCAAGATCTCTAAAATCACCCCGATCAATTTGATACTGTACGACCTCGGGCAACGTAGGCTTGCTCGCGAGTAGCGAGCGGGGCAGGTTTAACAGATCACAGGTCTGTTGGTTAAATAGTTTGTAACGATTGTCTGTGCCAATGACGCTAATGCCTTGTGAGACAGACTGCAGAGTGCTGTCCAGTAATGCGGTTGTCTCGGTCAGCTCACCGTTGATTTTATTTAGGATTTTAAAAAAGATACCAAGCGTGATGATAATCATGGCGCCCGCTAACGCGAGGCGCGTCAGGGTGATGACATCAAGGTTATGTTTGAAGAACAGAATATTCAGAACCAAGACCATTGCCGCCGCGCTCACTGCGTACGCGGGCCCCACTGGCAAACGAATAAAAAGCACAGGAATCGACGCCAAGACCCACATGATCGCAAACGGGTTCACAAACCAGATCCCGACGCACGCGAAGCAGATTGTCAGCACCGGTATCAAGGCGTTAGTTAAAAATGCTCTTGAGCGATAGTGCAGTGACCACAGGTCTGCCAGCACAAAAATCAGCACGCTGCTCGTCAGAGCGAGCGAGGTGTAGGTCTCAAAACCCGGCTGTGCTGGCAACAATCGGATAGCAGTAAATAACAGCAACCCAGCTGCGTAATACAGGTCAATAATCTTGTACGCGTGTAGCCACTGTTTGTTCGTCTCAGTCGACGAGGTGTCACTCAATTTTGACGTTTCCGGTTTGAATGACCTGTGCCCAATACGTAGTTTCGTCGGCTAACCATTTACGTAAGTCTGCAGGTGAACGTGGCAAGGCTTCAGAACCTAAGTCGGCAAACTGTTTACGAATATCGGGCAACGCGGCAATTTTTGCAATCTCGCTATTTAACTTTGCAATAATGGCCTGCGGTGTTGCACTCGGAGCCATCATCCCTTGAAACGACCCTGTCACATAGCCTGGGATGCGTTCGGCGATTGTTGGTGTATCCGGAATCGGGGCAAAACGTTCGGGGCTCGCGACGGCAATCATCCGGTAGTTACCGGTTTTAGCCATGGGGTAGGTTGCCAAAAAACTGTTCATCGTCAGATCGATTTGCCCACCGGCTAAGTCTGCAATGACTTGCGAGCCACCCTTGTAGCCAATAAAGTTCAGCTGCAAATTTTCTTTTTGTGCCAGCAAGACGCCTGCTAAGTGCGGGGCCGCCCCAAGAGGGGTACCAAAATTCAGCGGAACAGCTTGGCTGCGAGCATAGGCGATCAGTTCAGGCAGGGTTTTGACTGGCAACTTGTTTGCCACCACAAGAATGTGAGGCGAGTAGGCCAAAATCGCAACCGGAGTGAGTTCTTTAGCAGGATCGTAGGTGAGGTTTTTCATGAGCGTAGGCGCCATGGTGAGCGCGCTCAGATCAACCACTAGCAAGGTGTAGCCATCGGGCTCAGATTTGGCCACATAAGACGCGCCAATTTGAGCGTTACCACCCACCTTGTTTTCAACCACAACGGGCTGACCCCAATTTTCTGTCAGCTTTTTCCCCACGATACGCGCCAAGATATCCGAGGCGCCACCCGCTGCAAACGGGACGATCAGGCGAAGTGGTTTGTTTGGATAACTTTGCTCTGGCGTTTGAGCGTGTGTTGCAACTGTAGCGAGCCCGAGCGTTAGTGCGGCGAGCCAGCGCAGTGGCCTGGACGATCGGATTGAAGTCATGAGCGGTCTTTGGCCAATGGCGCGACGTGCAAGCCGTGCACGCGATGTTTTTGAATCAATTGTGCGACTAAGCCTGAGGCCTTGGCCTGTTCAAGAAAATCGAACAAGAATTGCGCCGCAGTTGCATCGCCTTTGCGCGTGCTAGCACCTTGTTGCACCATGGTGAATTCACCGTCAACGATACGGGTGCCTGGGATTTTTTTAATATCGACTTCAAGCCCAACACGCAAACCTGCGAGGGCTTCGAGTTTGTTGGTTGTGAAGAGCTCGATGGTGGCGTCAAAGCCTTCGGCTTCGATCAATTGCGCGTGTTTGATGTTGCGGTTCAGCCATAGCCCGTAGGCGCTACGCGCAGGGACGGCAATTCGAACACCTGCGCGGTCGACTTCGGACGCGTGTTTGATTGTTGACGCTTCGGGCACGATGTAGGTGGCTTGGATCTCAACGTAGGCGGGCGTGAACGTCACTTTTTCGGCACGATCGGGGTCGGCGCCAACAAAGCCAATGTCGCACTCGTTGCTGCCAACAGCATCGACCAGCGCATCTTGGCTTTTAAACGGAATTAACTTGAGTGGTACGCCAAGCTTTTGTGCGATGGCGCGGCAAAGGTCGGGTGAGACCCCGTCTGGGTCGCCCTCAGGCGTTTTACCAGTGATTAATAAAAAATTACCGGTGTAGACGCCTGCGCGTAGGGTGCCAGTTGGTGCAAGGGATTTTAGGATGTCGGATGTCAGCATTATTTTTCTATTTTTTGTCAGGATTACAATCTGTACAAGTTGAAGTTTAAGCGCAGTTGAGCAAAAGTAAAGCCATGACCAAGGTCGTTGAGGGGATACAAGTGAGTGAACAACAGCGGCTGATTGAGCAGCATGGTCTAGTGCCGCACCCCGAAGGCGGCTTTTACGCCGAAGTCCATCGGGCTAAGTGCCGCGTTCAGGCCGGCCCACAATTGCCTGAGCGCTCGGCGTACACCAGCATTCATTACTTGTTGGCAGGGGATGACTTCTCGGCGTGGCATCGAATCCAGTCTGACGAAACCTGGTTTTTTCACTCGGGTTGCGATTTGGTCATTTACAGTTTTGCAGAAAATGGCCAGCTTCATGCGCAGCATTTAGGTGCTGAATCAGGCTGTTTTCAATTGACGATTGCAGCGCGCACATGGTTTGCCGCGCAGCCCGCTCAAGCTGACTCTTGCAGTTTTGTGAGTTGCGTCGTTGCGCCTGGGTTTGAGTTTGAAGATTTTGAGCTCGGCTCGCGTCAGCTATTGTTAGCGTCGTTTGGGCATAGCCTTGAAAGTCGGGCAAAAATCGAAGCGTTCACCCGCGAGCGGCACTCAATCATTTGCTAAATGCGTTACCGTTTGGCTAACCTTGTTGCCTTGAAGCCACTTTCTAGTCTCGCAGCTACTTTCGTTGTCTTGATGCAACTTTGTAGCCACGATGCGACTTCGTCGCTTCTAGGTCACCCTGTCGATGACTCATCACGATTTTTTTGGAGCACCCTTTGAGTTCAATCCGTTATGCCCTTTGGTCTGCCGCTGCCGGCGCGTTGATTCCGGTGATGGGCGTTGTGAATGCTCGGCTAGGGAAAACCCTCGGCGAGCCACTGCATGCCCCGATGGTGTTGTTTGGTGTTGGTTTTTTAGCTTGTTTGTTGACTGCGATCGTGTTCACCGGGGCTTTGCCTAACTGGTCAAAATTAAGCGGCGCCAGACCAATCGATTTTGTCGGCGGCTTAATCGTCGCTTTTTACGTAATTAGTGTGACCTGGCTTGCGCCTAGCTTTGGCATCGCTAATGTTGTTTTATATGCGATGGTCGCACAGATCGTTTTTTCTGGGTTTATCAACCACTTCGGTTTGTTTGAGTCAATGGTGCAACCGGTCAATGGGCTGAGAGTCTTTGGAATCGTCCTGTTATTGGCGGGTCTGGTCATTACCCAGATTGCGCAAGCGAAATCCTCTTGAACCGACGTTACCTCAGTCTTGTGGGCCTCTCACGGGATCTTTCCTGAGATCGTGAGAGGGTTTGTTAAGAGCTGCGCTTAGCGCGATTGCGTTGGCTTGCCAGGCCACATCCGTTCAAAGACGCCGTCGCGATTAAATAAAAGGTGTTTGAGTGCGGCGGCGATGTGGCCGAGCGCCAGAGCACCAAGCGCAAAGGCCAGGGTGCCATGCAGCGCAAAGAGTTGTTTGGCCAGCGCTTGGTTCGGCGTAATCCCTGGCATCGCTGGTAGGTGATAGCCGGCAACGGTGATCAGCGCAGGGTAGGCGGTTACCGCTGCCCAGCCCAACAGTGGCACAGCAAACAGTAATAGATACATCAGGCCGTGGATGGTTTTGGCTAAGACGACGAGCGTGGGCGACAGGCTTGATGGGTAGTCGGGTGCGGCTGTACGCAGTTTTAGAACAAGTCGCAGCACCATCAGACATAAGACGGCAAAGCCCAAGGCCTTGTGTAAACCATACAGCAGGTTGGTTTGATCATCCCACAGGTTTGCACCGGCGCGTGCTGTCATCCAAAGACCAAGTATAAAAAGCACTGGAAGGCTCAGCGCGACAAGCCAATGCATAAGACGTTGGAACGGACGGTAGGGTGTCATACGAGCTCAATCCTGAGTGTGACCTTGCCTGATATAGTAAAACACTGCAGTCACATTCAAATAAATAATTTCGAGACAGCTCTGACCTTATGAACACCGACACACCCTTATTGTTTCGCCCGATGCCCCTGCGTGGCTTAACCTTACCCAACCGCCTCGTGCTCGCGCCAATGATGCAGTACCGTGCTGAAAACGGCTTTGCGACTGACTGGCATTTGGCGCACTACGGTAAGTTTGCCTTGGGCGGCTTTGGTGTAGTGATGACTGAAGTGGTGTCTGTTGAGAAAGCGGGGCGTATCACTCACGGTGATTTGGGGTTGTGGTCTGATGAATTTATTCCAGGTCTAAAGCGCGTCACAGACTTTATCCATTCACAAGGCGCGCTTGCTGCAATTCAAATCGGCCACTCTGGGCGTAAGGCATCTAGCCAGCGGGTCTGGGAGGGCGGTGGGCCGCTCACGGCAGCCGACGCGGCCAACGGCGAGGCACCCTGGACGCCACGCGGCCCGTCTGATTTGCCTTATGGACCTGAGTTTCCAAAGCCACACGCGCTCACGATCCCAGAGATTGAAGAACTCATCATCAAGTTTGGTGAGGCGGTGGCGCGCGCTGATCGCGCCGGGTTTGATATCGTTGAAATCCATGGCGCCCATGGGTATCTGATTTCGAGCTTTTTGAGCCCAGTGACAAACAACCGCCAAGACGCTTATGGTGGTGATTTGAGCAGGCGCATGAAATTTGCGTTGGATGTCACCACCGCGATTCGCGCAAACTGGCCAAGTCACAAGCCGCTTTTCTTTAGGATCTCGATTGAAGATGGTGCGGGCAAAGAAGGCTGGAGTCTTGAAGATTCGTTAGCGATTGCGCCGCTCTTAGCCGAGCGTGGCGTTGACATCATCGATTGCTCATCAGGTGGTATTAACGGTTCGCCGACCGTACAAAATTCGATTAAAGGCTTAGGCTATCAGGTGCCTTACGCTGAGCAAATTAAAAACGCGGCGAAGGTTCCGAGCATGGCGGTGGGACTCATTCTGTATCCCCAACAAGCTGAGGATGTTGTGCAGTCGGGTCAGTCAGACCTGATCGCTGTCGGTCGTCAGGCACTGTACGACCCGTTCTGGCCGCTTCATGCCTTGCAGGCCTTGGCGCCCGACGCTACGTTTAAGCACTGGAATGAATCGTCTGGTTGGTGGTTGCAGCGGCGTGCGAACGCAATTGCCAAGTTTGGGCTGGCTCCCTCAGGTGAGCCGCTGCCAAAGTAAAAAAACCGGCACAGAAGCCTGTGCCGGTTTGTGCGTGCTGTTGGTCACCGACTTTTTACGGTCGTCATGCTGCGGTCTTGCCGCGCAGCCTGCTGCTGCGCTGCTTTGAACGAAATTTAGTCGGTCAGTTTGATGCCCGACCCTTTCACTAAGTCGCCCCACTTGGCGTAATCCGCTTTGACAAACTCGGCAAACGCTTGCGAGGTGCCGCCGCCCGCAGCAACGCCACCGGCTTTGAGCTTTTCAATGACGTCTGGCGATTGCAATACACGATTCATTTCTTTGTTTAGAGCAGCGATGACGGCTGGCGGGGTGCCGGCTGGGGCAAACATCCCCATCCAGATGCCGAAGTCCATGCCTTTTGCGACCGTTTCATCAAGGGTGGGGATATCCGGAAAATCGACCGAGCGCTTTGCTGTTGTCACGGCGACTGCATTGAGTCGGCCGCTTTTCATGAGCGGCACCAGCGAAGTGAGCGTGCCAATATAGACATCAACCGAACCACCCATCACATCAGTGATGGCGGGAGCTGCACCTTTGTAGGGCACTTGCAGCAAATTGATGTTTGTACGCTTTTTAAAATCTTCGCCAACCAGATGGCCGAGCGTACCCGCGCCTGCTGTTGACCACTTCAGGCCCCCGGGAGTTTTGCCTTTTGCGACTAAATCTTCTGGGGTTTTAATGGTTGAATTGGCTGCGCTGCCAATCGCCGCAGGAGTGACTGAAACTTGTATGACTGGAGCAAAGCTTTTGACGCTGTCGTATGACAGGTTGGTGTACAGCCAGGGGCCAAGCATCATGTTGTCGGTCTGGCCCATCACCACGGTGTAGCCATCAGCGGGCGCCTTTGAGGCGGCCTCGACTGCCAGGTTGCCACCCGCGCCAGGGCGGTTTTCGAGCACGACTTGCCAGCCCGTCAACTCGCTCAGCTTCGTGCCTACCATCCGCGAGACGAAGTCAGTGCCACCGCCAGGCGTGAAGGGAATCAAAATCTTGATGGGTTGCTCGGGATACGCCGCTTGGGCGCTAAAGGACGCGGTGACAAGCGCCAGCGTGGTAGCCAACGCCGTGCGACTTAGATGTTTGATGACGCTCATTCGAGTTCTCCGAGATTTTTATTGGGGTGCCCCCTGATCGCTCAGGGTAAACAGAAATTGCTATTATCAATTCTAGGCGATAGACTCGCTTAGTATCTTGATATCATTACTAAGCAAATATTAGCCATCTATTTTGTTGTGACAGTTGGCGGTTGATCGGTTTTCATACTGACCACTGATCTTTGTAGCAAGTTGGCGGTCGGTTTTACTGGGCATGTTTTTTGCTTAAACAAACGAAGCTTAAACGAAGAAGCGTTTTTAATCACAAGGGGTTATATATGGATTTCAATCGTCGCGGTTTGTTGAAAGGCGCCGCCGGCTTGAGTCTCGCCGCCACGGGCGTGATCGGTGCACCAGCATTTTCACAAGCCTCAAACCGAGTACTTAAGTTTGTTCCACAGGCCAACTTGGCTAACTTTGACCCAATTTGGGGCACGCAGTATGTCGTGCGCAATGCCTCGCAATTGGTGTGGGACACCCTTTATGGTTGTGACGACAAGCTGATGCCTAAGCGTCAAATGGTCGAGAGCGAAGAAGTCAGCAGCGATGGCCTGACCTGGACGTTTAAATTGCGCTCTGGCTTAAAGTTTCATGACGGCGCGCCCGTGCGTGCGGTTGACTGTGTGGCAAGTATCACGCGTTGGTCGGCACGTGACCCGATGGGCCTGATGCTGAAAGCGTTGCAAAAAGAGTTGGTCGCAGTCAATGACACGACCTTCAAGTGGGTGCTCTCTGCTCCGTATCCAAAAATGATGTTGGCGCTGGGTAAAGTTGGTACACCGTGCTGTTTCATCATGCCCGAGCGTATCGCTAAAACTGACCCATTCAAACAAATCGAAGAGTACATCGGCTCTGGCCCAATGAAGTTTGGTCGCAGCGAATGGAAACCCGGTGCACTGGCCGTGTTTGAGCGCTTTAACGATTATCAGCCGCGCAATGAGCCTACCAACTGGTTTGCGGGTGGCAAAGTCATCAATTTCGATCGTATTGAATGGATCATCATGCCTGATCCAGCTACCGCCTCAGCCGCGCTGCAAAACGGTGAAGTGGATTGGTGGGAAAGCCCGATTTCTGACTTGGTGCCGTTGCTCAAGCGTAATCGCAACATCTCGGTCGATATCGCCGATCCGCTCGGTAATATCGGTTCGTTCCGCTTGAATCACCTGCACGCACCCTTCAACGACGTCAAAATCCGTCGTGCCGTGCAAATGGCCGTCAACCAAGAGAACTACATGCGGGCCGTGGTCGGCTCAGATGAAAAACTCTGGAAAAAATGCCCGAGCTTCTTTACCCCAGGCACCGCACTCTATACAGAGGCCGGTGGCGAGATGTTTAAAGGCAATGGCAATATTGAAGGCGCCAAGAAGCTCTTGGCAGAGGCCGGCTACAAAGGCCAGCCGGTCACCTGCTTGGTCGCACAAGATAATCCTTTCACCAAGGCAATGGGCGAGATCACCGCCGACATTCTGAAAAAGATCGGGATGAATGTCGACTTTGTGGCGACTGACTGGGGTACGGTTGGACAGCGTCGTGCTTCGAAGAACGAGCCCGGCAAAGGTGGTTGGAGCATGTTCCATACATGGCATGCTGGTGCGGATACCGCAACGATTGCCGGTAACGTGGGCGTGCGTGCCAACGGTGAGAAGGCTTGGTTCGGTTGGCCGTCTAACGCGGATGTTGAGAAAGGTGTTGACGCCTGGTTTGCAGCACCTAACCTCGAGGCCGAAAAAGCTGCGATTGCCGCGACTAACAAAGCAGCCATGGAAGATGTTGTCTACATCCCCACGGGCTTCTTCTACTCGTACCAAGCCTGGCGTAAAAACGTCACCGGTATTGTTGGTGGCCCACTGCCTTGGTTTGCAGGCGTTAAAAAAACTTAATCTCTTCGCTTAAGTTTTCGCTCAGCGTGTATCCTTCGATGCCCGCTGAGCGAATTGCTTGAC
>CALCPT010000208.1 GCA_937897265.1 uncultured Alcaligenaceae bacterium | reverse complement strand
CGCCTGCTGGTGACCTCGTTCTCGATGTCGAACCCCCAGGGCTTCGGCCTGATGCAGCGCGACCGCAAGTTCGAGCGCTACGAGGATCTGGAAGTGCGCCACGAGCTGAGGCCCAGCCTGAAGCGCTAATTCGGCGTCAACATTGGTGGTAGTGATAGTGACCGGCCCAGGGGTCGGTGCAAGGTATCCGATCGAAGTCAGGTGCTGACGATACTCTGTCATGTCTTGGATAGGGCCTGGATGGGCACGATGCCAGCTATCCATTGCCGTTTGGATGCGATCGCGCTCGGCGAGTAACGCAACGTTTTTGGGCGATAAGTCATGCACAACAGCGTCGAAACCTTGCCAGAAAGCGTCGCTGCTGACGCCGCTGCCTGGCAGCACGCTGTCTTCAATAAAACGGTAGAGTGAGGTTGCAACTTGAAGGCGATGAATTTGGGTGCGTGCAGTCATGCTCGAGAGGCCTTGCGTAAGAGAAATGGGTGACAGACGTTAGCGAGTTCACGCAGGGAGACGTCACGTGTGATCCAGCGTGTCGTTAGTTTACCGGAATTGAACCCAAAACCGGCCTTTTGTCGGAGGCAAGAGGGCTGTTAAGACTGGCCAAGCGTACAGCCCTAAACCCATGGGTCTGGATAGGTTTAGGGGTAAAGCTTTGCGCTCAGTCTGTGGCGGGAAGTTTTAGTACGACCGAAGACCGCTACGGATCAGATCTAAAGATAAGTTTAATGCCCAGGCGGCGGCAACTGAAGCTAGTACGGCAACGCTGTTGTCTTCACCGCCCGCTTGGTTGAGTCCCAAAACTGGCAGTTCTGAAACTTTGCATAAGAGCGTGCGTTGAGCGCCTTGCGCCAACACAATCTGACCGGCATCCAATAAAACGGCACGCTTGTTTTCTGCGAGATGCGTTTGAATCAGGCTTGAATTAGGATCCTGACTGAAAAGCATTAACGAACCCTTGCAGAATTCGGCGATGGCCGCAGCGTTGACATCATCAGCGTTAAGTACGCCCGTACCGCTCGCGCACACCACATCAATTTGTGTGCGGTAGATTTTGATCAAATCAGTTGCGGTCTCAAAGGCATGGTAGGCGACGCTTGGGCCCTTGAAAGCCTCATTGAAAGTGATGTCAGTGACGATGCCGACCAAGCATTTGATGTAGTCGAGACCTTCGGTCAGGATTTGCATGCCGTCCGTTTCAACGACGGCGGTTTGAATTTGGCAATTCAACAACAAACGTTGAGTATTGGACCACGTCGAGGACACTGCCGAAGTGAGTACCTGATCATTGACTTGTACCCCCTCACTGTTCGACAGGCCAGTGCATGCGCCATTCAGTCTCAATAAATGAAACATCAGGCGTGTGACTAGAGTCGTGCCGCTCGAACCTGAGACGCCGATCAACGGAAAGGTCGATTCTTTTTCGGGTGGAAACATGTAATCAACGATTGCCTTGCCCACATCTCGCGGCAGCCCTTCGGCTGGTTTGAGATGCATCAGCAATCCTGGCCCGGCATTGACCTCTACGATGGCACCGTTGGTTTCTGACAAGGGGCGAGAGATATCCTCGGTCACAAGATCGATACCTGCGACATCTAACCCAACAGCTTTGGCGGCAACGGCCGCGAGCGCTGCGACTTCGGGGTGAACATCATCCGTGCAGTCAAAGGCGACATTACCATTGCGTTGAATCAAGACTTCGCAACCTAGTGGAGCGATGCTCTCTGCCTCAAAGCCTTGGCGCTTCAGTTCGAGGCGTGCTGCCGAATCGATACGAACAGGATTTAAGGGTTGATCTTCGCCTCGCCCTCGGCGAGGGTCTGAGTTGATTTGAAGTTCAATTAAGTCGTTAATCGTGTGAATACCGTCGCCAGTCACAAGCGCTGCTTGGCCCTTTGCCGCGGCGGCGAGTTTACCGTTCACAATCAATAAACGATGTTCGTTGCCTCGAATGAAGCGCTCGACTAACACCCCCGAGCCCTCGTCAACCGCGACAGCGTAGGCTGCTTCGATCTCTTGTTGGGTGTCTAGATTGATAAACACACCGCGCCCGTGATTGCCGTCAACGGGTTTGACGACGACTGGCAAACCGAGATCTTCGGCGGCCTCCCAGGCATCTTGTGCGTTTTCCACAGCGCGACCTTGCGGGATCGGTACGCCGCAGGACTCTAGAATCGATTTTGTTAGGTCTTTGTCACGCGAGATCGTCTCGGCGATGGCGCTGGTCTGGTCGGTTTCTGCAGTCCAAATTCGCCGTTGTTGGTTACCGTAGCCAAATTGAATCAGGTTGCCATGATTCAGACGCACCGCTGGAATATCTCGATCTTCAGCCGCTAAGACCATTGCGGCAGTGCTCGGGCCTAAACACAAATCTTGCGTGAGTTCTCTGAGGTGTTCAAGTGCACCTTCAAGATCGTAGGGTCGATCTTCAATCGCAGCCATGACAAGGTCACGACCTGCGAAGAGCGCAGCGCGGGTGACCTCTTCTTGCCAGCCGCTGACCACAACTTTATACACACCTCGTGTTTCAGTTTCGCGCGCCCGCCCAAACCCATGACCGGGCACGCCGGCGAGATCTTGCAGAGCGAGTGTGACGTGTTCAAGAATGTGACAAGGCCAGGTGCCTGTTCGCAGGCGTTGTAAAAAGCCCCCACGCACGCCGGGGCTACAGCGATGTTCAATCAGACTGGGCAACCACGCGACCAGCCTCTCATAGAGGCCAGGTACGACATCAGACGGGCAATCCTCGAGGTCTCCGATGTCGACCACCGCCTCGAGGGCCGAGTAATACGTCCAGATATTTGGTCCGCGCAGATAGACGATGCTCTGGATGACCATATCGCGTTTGTTCATGAGACGTCAAACTTCACTAGTGATGGTGAGGTGTCTATTATCGCCCATCGGTGAAACTTAGGATTGGCGTGGTCGGCGCCCAACAATTGGATATTGTGGATCGGTAAACCCATGGGTAGAAGCGTAGCCAGGCGCGACAAGTGCGTCGACCACCGCTTCGTCTTCAGCGGTCAGCGCGACAGACATCGCAGCAAGATAGTCTTGCCATTGTTCAAGTGTTCTTGGTCCGCCAATGACACCGTTGATGAGTTTGTTGTTCAACGCCCAAGCAATGGCAAACTGAGTCGGGCTTAACCTGCGTCGCAGGGCGTGGTCTTTTAAGGCAGTGGCCACTTCAAAAGATTCGTTGCGAAACTCGGTTTGATGCAGGCGGCGGTCGCCGCGCCCGGCGCGACTCGACGCATCTGGTGCAACGTTGGGTTGATACTTGCCGGTTAACACACCGCGCGCCAGGGGGCTGTAGGCCACAACGCCTAGGCCGTAGTGGTCGCAGCAGGGTAGCACTTCAGTTTCAATCATCCGCGTGACAGCGCTGTAGGGGGGTTGGCACACAATCGGAGGTGGGATGCCCATTTTTTGAGCCATCTCAACCATCTTGGCAATGCGCCACGAGCGAAAGTTGGACACCCCGTAATAGCGAATTTTTCCCAGCTCAATGAGGCGGGCAAAAGTTGAAAGGGTTTCTTCCATTGGGGTGACTTCGTCGTCACGATGCATGTAGTAGACGTCAATCCAGTCGGTGGCAAGGCGTTTGAGGCTGTTGTCAATCTCTGTCATGAGCCAACGCCGTGAGGTGCCTCGGTCGTTTGGCTCTTTGCCAATGTGGTTGGCGACTTTAGTCGCCAGTACCCAGCGTGCACGGTCTTGGGCGATTAAACGTCCAACCATGCGTTCAGATTCACCGCCAGCATAGTTATCTGCCGAGTCGATGGCGTTGTAGCCTGCATCGCGGGTGGTTGCTACGATTTCTCGTGCAACTTGTTCGTCGGTTTGGTCACCGAACATCATGGTGCCTAGCCAGAGGCGCGGCACATACAGACCGCTGCGACCTAGTGGAAAGTATTCGGGAGATTTATGCGTCATGTTGCTTTTCACGATTGAGGGGTAATTTTCTGCAGATCGATCACTTTTTTCCAGCGTGCAATGTCCTGGCGAATCAGTTGCAGCATGTATTCGGGCGAGCCGCCGACGGCGGTTGTGCCCTCGTCTTCGAGCCGAGTGTACACGGCGCGATCTTTTAAAACGCTATTGAGTTCAGTATTGAGGAACGCAACGACTTCGGGGGCAATCCCTCGGGGGCCGCCGAGCGACTTACTGTCCACCACATTGAAATCTTTAACGCCTTGTTCTTCGAAGGTCGGGACGTCAGGCAAAATCGATAAACGAGACTGCCCAGCGACCCCTAGCGCTCTGACGCGTTTTGACTTGACGTACGGGGCGGTAAAGGTTGAGGTGCTGAGCAGAAGATCGACGTTGCCACCCAGTAAGTCATTCATGGCCAGTGACGACCCCTTATAAGGGACATGCACTAACTTGATCTCTGCGAGATAAGCGAACTCTTCCATGGACAAGTGCGCGATTGAGCCGATTCCGGCCGAGCCGTGCGTGTAGCGATCGGGATTCTTTTTTGCGGCGGCAATCAGATCGTTGGCGTTGCGAAAAGGTGAGTCGTTATGCACCAGCAGCACCATTGGCGTTTGAGCCAGAGTGATGATGGGTTGCATATCGAGAATAGGGTCAAAGGGAAGTGGCGCCATCGCCGCCTGAATACAGTAGCTAGCGGACATGTTCAATAGCGTGTAGCCATCGGGTGCCGACTTCATCACATAGGCTGAACCCACAGTGCCGCCCGCTCCAGTGCGATTTTCAATCACGACAGGGCTATTGAGGCGCTCGGATAGTTTTTGACCACTGATTCTGGCGATCGCATCGCCTCCGCCACCCGCCGCAAACGGCACGACAAATTTGATCGTTTTATTTGGAAACTTATCTTGTTGCGCAAAGAGTGGAAACCCAATGGTCGCGAGACCACCTAACGCGGCTGATCGGACAAAAGAACGTCTGTTCATGGGACCTCCTTGGCATCTTCCCGCCCTAAAGGGCGGGGATCTCTAGTGCGTAAACCCCAGACAGGGATCGATCGCCTTGATGTATTTGAACTTAGGCTGCTTTTGAAAATTTCGCTAGCATCGGGGTGAGTTCGCGAATATTTTTAATCTGTTCGAGCTTTTCGAGCTTAGCAAACAGGGCAGGGATGTCGTTTACGGGCAGTACACGCTTGGCGCAGTCGTTGAATTTTTCCCACAACTCTTCACTGGTTAAGGGGTAGTCGCCGCCACGGCCAACCAGGCTGTTGATGCGACGCGACACGGTGCGTCCGTCTTTTAGGGCAACAATGACTTCAGCACCAAATTGATCGGGTGAATCGTCCGGCATGTCGGGATGTGGCATGGCGGTGGTTTTAGCCATAATCGCCCGTACCTTACTATCAAAGTGCGCATCGCCCTCAAAGTCGTCAAGACGCACCGCGCCATTCACTAAGGCACGAGCGACCGCGTATTGCACTGAGAACTTGGCAGCGAGCGGTGTTTGTGGATCTGGATTGTTGGTGTGGGGCAGCCGGCGGCGATGCGGCATGATGTCGACTTTTTCAATATCTTGTGGGCTGAAGGTTTCTTGTTGTCTCAGTTGAAGCGCCATCGTGACCGCTGGGTGGGTGCTGCCGCAGCAGGCAAACTGCTTAAGGCCCATGCTCGGGCTTAAGACCTCAAGGGGATTGGCCCAGTTTTCAAAAATCAAACTGGCGTCGTAATTACCTTTACCGTTGAACGCATTGAAAAATCCTTGATGGTGTTCCAACGCTTCCGGGTTGGCGTCGTAACCCGCGTCGGCCATGAGCGCTGCGAGTAAACCGTTGCGCGCGCACTGTCCCACGTGTAAGGGCTTCACCATGGTGCCGAAGTTGGCCTTGATGCCCGAGGCGAACGAAGCTGCAATGGCTAGTGCGATCGTTTGTTTTTTGGCGTCAAGTTTGAGCATGTGTCCTGCTGCGGCCGCGGCACCAAACACGCCGAGGGTGGCAGTCGGATGCCAGCCTTTATCGTAATGATAGAAGTTGACGCCCCGTGCGAGGCGAATCTCAGTTTCAATTCCGACGACATAAGACTGCAGCAGTTCAAGGCCAGAAGCGCCGCGTTCTTCGGCGATTGCCATCAAGGGCGCGACCAACGGCGCAGACTGGTGTCCGCCCATCGGTTGACTGAAGTCATCGTAATCTAAGGCGTGTGAGGCAGTGCCGTTGATAAAGGTGGCATCAAGCGCTGATGTCTTTTGTGCCGTACCAAAAATTGTGCAGACGCCTGGTGCGGATGCCACACCAGGTGTGCGCAGCAGGTTTGTTGTGCAGGGTTCAATGGCGCCAGCAAGTGTGACTCCCAACGTATCGATAATCGCTGTGCGCGACAGCATAATGGCTTGTGGCGTGATCGCGCTGAGGTCGAAAGACACAATACGCTCGGCGAATTGCTCAAGCACAGTTTGAGTGGCGTTTGGTTGATTCATCACGATGATCCTGAGGTTCTAAATGAAAGTCGTTGTATGTGTTTGATGCAGCAGGTGTGCCGATACTGAGGCGTTGTGTAATGTGTATATATTAAATGATGCTTCGCGACTGAACGGTACATGGGGATAATTGGCGCAAATGGCTTGAAGTGGGCGTCACTAGGGTGGTTCATTCGCTCAGAAGCCGGCAATCGTGCGCATGAAATGTGAGAGTAACCGTGCTGCCGCTGGCGAGCGTTGTGCGCGAAAAAGCACGTAATTCGAGCCCAGCCACACTGACTACGTGCTCGATGTGTTGACCCAAAAAAACACTGCTGAGCACTGTGCCAATGATGCGATTGATATCGGGATGGGATTGAGTCTGAGCCTGAGCTTTAGGTTCGACCCGTATCGCTTCGGGCCTTACCAGCGCCGTGATCTTGTCGCCTTGCAGGTGCTTCGTCTCTGGGCAGACCGATAGCCTTGTGCCATCGGGTAACGTCCAATGTTGCCCGTGTTGCTGGACCCGTAAAAAATTAGCGTTGCCAATAAAGTCGGCCACAAAGCGATTAACAGGCTCGTGATAGATCTGCGTTGGCGTGCCGTCTTGGATCGTCAGCCCTGCGCTCATGACGATAATTCTATCCGACATCGACAGCGCTTCAGTCTGATCGTGCGTAACGTAGATGGCCGGTACTTTGAGTTCACGTTGTATACGACTGATTTCAGCTCGGGTGCGGTCGCGCAGGCGTGCGTCAAGGTTTGAGAGCGGCTCATCAAACAGCAACACCTGCGGCTTACCAGCAATTGCACGAGCGAGCGCCACACGCTGCTGTTGACCACCCGACAACTCAGAGGGGCGCCTGTTGGCAAGTTCATACATTCCGACGATGTCGAGTGCCCACTTGACCGCCTCAGACGTGTCGCGCACACCTCTGACTGTTAGCGGGAAGGCGACGTTTTGGGCGACGGTCAGATGTGGCCATACCGCGTAAGATTGAAACACCATGCCTAAGTTGCGCTCGTGAGGGGGGACGAACACACCCGTCTCGGTGTCGGACACAAGTTGTTCGTTAATACGAATATCGCCGCCGTCGATGGTGTCCAAGCCCGCGATACTGCGTAAGGTGGTGGTTTTGCCACAGCCACTGGGGCCCAAGAGCGTCACAAATTCGCCATCAGCGACATCAAAAGAGATTCCTTTGATGACGGTTGATTGCCCATACACTTTGACAAGGTCTCTGACCGAGATACCCATTAGTCTGCTCTCATGTTTATTGAGTTATCGCTTACGCGCACCTGGCATGGCCCAGAGCAGCGTCGACATGATCCCCAGCATTAACACCATGGCCAAAATGGATAGGGCACTTGCCATTCCCCAATCCGCCTGCTCAAAGTAAGACCAAATCGAGACAGACAGTACAGAGGTGGATGCCGTAAAAATCAAAATCGTCGCTGAGATTTCTCTAAAAAATGCCATGAATAATAAAAAGTAGCCGCTTTGCAGCGAAGGCAAGCTTAAGGGCAGGACAATTCGCCATACCCCCGTTTGCCGGCTTGCGCCGGCAGTCCACGCGGCCTCTTCGAGGCTTCGGTCGAGTTGAACAAAACGGGCACCTGCGGTCTCGGTTGCGTAGGGTAAAAAGCGCGTGACGTAGGCGAGTACGATCAAGGTCATCGTACCGTAGAGTGGCAAGGGCAAATAGGCGTAAGCCCACAACAACCCTAGGCCTAACACCACACCGGGCACCCCAAACGGCAGCATGACCAACATATCGAGTAGACGATACCCTGTCGGTTTCAGGCGCACAGTGAAGTAGCTGCATGCTGCTCCAAGCATCACCCCTACTAGAGCGCCACCACCTGAAACAAGTAGCGTGTTCAATGTTGCAAGCTGAGTACTCTCTGACTCCCAGATACTGATGTAGTTACGAAACGTGTAGGCAGCGTTAAGCGGATTACCAGTAAAAAATTTGATGAGTGAGGTATACAACAAAATGATGGTCGGCAAAATTAAGCCCATCAAGATGTAGCCGCCACAAAAAATGTTCGCAGGCCAGCGCCAGGCGCCTAGCCGAATGGGTGTGATGCGACCAGCCTTACCAGTGGTGGCAACGGCTTGCCCGCCGCGCGCGAGTCGGCGTTGAAGCAAAATGGCGACGGCGGTGATAGCAGCCAGCGTCAGTCCGATCGCGGCCGCAAGGCCGTAGGCGGTGGGCGGAAATCTGCATAGTAAATATATTTGCGTAGCCAATACGGTGACACGACCGGGGATGCCAAGCAAGACTGGGATGCCAAATTGCTCGAGCGACATCACCAAACAGAGTAGGGTGCTTGAAGCTAAGGCGTAAGAGAGCATTGGTAAGGTGACCCGCCTGAGCATCGTGAAAGCAGAGGCGCCCGCTGTGCGCGCAGCTTCTTCGTAGCTCGGGTCCATGCCCAACACCGGGCCGCGCATGGTGAGGTATACGAAAGGCACCTGATGCAGCACCATCACCAACACGATGCCGCCGACACTGTATATATCTAAATTGGCTTCAGTATCAAACAACTCACGCAGCAGATCATTGATCAGGCCGCCAGGCGAGCCAATCACAATCCAGGCCATTCCTAAAATAAAGGACGGAAAGTAAAAGCTCAACCCAAGCATTCCGGTCATCGCGTTTGGCCAACGAAAGTCGGTACGATGAATAATCAGGGCCAGCAACGTTCCGACAATCATCGAAAAAAAGGTGGTTAAACAGGCAACTTCGATGGTTGTGATTAACGTGTCAATGACGCCGGGCGAGGCGAGGTTTGCCCAGTTTTCGAGAGTCCAGTTGCCAGGTTGCCCTGGTGCCGAGTCGCGCAAGCTGCCAAGTACCAGTGCTAAAACGGGCACCAGCGCCATCAGAGCCACTGCAGAAAAGACTAAGACATAAAGCGGCGTTAAAAAATTAAAACGATGCGACGCAATCGTATTGTGTTGTGTCAACCGGCTCATCGACGTTTAGCGAATCCCAAAAACTTCGCGCCACGTATTAATTGATTGAGCTTGCTGCGCGGTCGATGAAATTACCAGCGAGTCGACAACGTTTGATAGCGACGAGGTGGCCGGAATATATTTTGGTGGAGTGATGCCGGGGCGAGTGCCGGGTAGGCCACCGATCTCTTGCAAAACGGCTTGACCCGGCGCTGACATGACCCAGTTAGCGAATATTTTGCCTGCGTTCAGGTGAGGCGCTTTGGCAGGTACCATGACATAGCCGTCGTTGATTGCGGTGCCTGACTTTGGATAGACAAAGCCGATCGGTGCGCCATCCACTAATCCAGGCTCAAGAGGCAGATCTGCGAGCGTCCCCACCAGCGCATCCCCTCGCAGTACCGCCTGAAATACCCCAGCCGAGCCTTCAAAAAAGCGCACATCGTTAGCTTTAAGTTTTTTTGCAGAATCACTCAGCCCAATGTTGCTCCAGTGTGCGATCAGGCCTTGTACGGCAATCGATCGCCAAGGAGGGTCCATCGCAACTTTACCTTTCCATTTAGGGTCCCAGAGATCGGCCCATTCTTTTGGGGCATCAGCGGGTTTGACGCGCTGCTTATTCCAGATAATCACGTTGCGCGAGGTGTGCACCGCAAACATCTTGTTGCCATGATTGATTTCCGGTTTGAACGCAGCAAGCTCTGGAGGTGTCCATTCGAGTGCCCAGCCGCCTGTATCCACGCCTTTGAGCATGGTTTCATCTGGAAACGTGATGATCACATCGGCCAAATTGCGGCCTGCGGTGAACTCAGTGGAGAAGCGTTCAATTAGTGGCGCGCTGCCCAGGCGCATGTGCTCAGTTTTGATACCCGGATAGGCTTTGCGAAACTCGGATAACAACTTTTCAATACCCGAGGGCCGCAGATTGTGATAAAGACTGACAGTACCTTCTTTTTTTGCTGCGTCTTCAACGGTTTTCCAATCGGCACCCGCTTGGGCGAAGGCAGCTGAGGCCAGCAAGGCCGACGCAACAGACGAAGAGATAAAAGCGATTGTGCGGCGCAGCACGCCAATGTTGCGGCCACTCGCCCATAGGCTGTGTGCTTGCCCGATAAAAGCTGTCATGCAGTCTCCAATTCTTCTTTTTGCGGAGTGACCGCATTTATAAAATCTTGTCAGACAGTTTGTGGCGTATGACTAGGTGAGTCGATTAGGGATAACCCTTTATTGGAGCGCTGAATGTCTAGGATTCCAAATAGTGGAGTTTGATCTGCTTCGCGTGTTAGAAATTGCGAGAGAATAAGCGGGCGTAAACCATCCGTAACAAACGGCTAAAGTTTTTCAAGAATGTCGCGCGTCATTTACGACTCATGCAGCAGAGACTTACATTAGAGATGCACCCAACGTGAACGCTTCAACGCAATCAGAGGATTTGACCGGCCGCTTTGTCGCGCTGTTGCGGGCTTGGCCTGCCAAGGAGGCGGCGCTTGAACGGCAGTGTCGTTTGTTGTTGCTAGATGGTCTGGCCGTCGCGATCGCGGGTGCGCACGAACCGGGCCCAAGCATTTTGGCCAAGCTTGCGCAACGAGACGTGGCAGTCGGGCCCGCACGCGTCATTGGTAAGGGATTTTCAACTGGTGTCGTCCAAGCTGCGCGGATTAACGGTGCGGCAATGCATGTGTTGGACTTTGAACCCATGTGGAACCCGCCTAACCATGCGCTATCTCCGTTGCTGCCTGCGTTGCTGGCAGTGGCGCAGTGGCGAGAGGCGACCGGTTGTGGGATGCAGGGCAACGCGTTGTTGCGTGCCTTGGCAAAAGGGATTGAAGCCCAAGGGCGATTACGCCTTGCCTCGGGGCAGATCGAGCCGAGTAAGTTGACTATGCACCCGCCGGGCGCGGTGGGGCCCTTGGCCGCAGCCTTAGCCTGCGCCGAGTTGATGGCATTGCCGCAAGAGCAAGCGTTGGCTGCTGTCAGCATGGCAGCCTCTCGCTGTGGGTCTGTCTTGGCCAATGTCGGCACAATGACGAAGGCACTGCATTGTGGCGATGCTGCGGCCAATGGCGCCGAGGCGGCGATGCTAGCGGCAGAGGGGTTCACCGCGAACGTCGATGCGATCGGCAGTCCCAGAGGGTGGGGGCCGGCTTTGTTTGGTGCGACCTTCGAGCCTCAGCATCTGACCGCAGCGCTCGAGACTGCGCGCGCGCTCGTACCGGGCCCGGCTTGGAAACTATTTCCGTCGCAGTTTGCGACACATTTTGTGATCACAGCTGCCCTCGAGTTGCGCGCGAGTCACCCAGGCATTCTTTGGAGTGAGCAGGTCGAGCGTATTGAATTACGCACACCGAT
>CALCPT010000207.1 GCA_937897265.1 uncultured Alcaligenaceae bacterium | reverse complement strand
GAGTTGGAGAAAAAGTTGGGTGAGGCTGAGGGCCGCGAGGGCGAGGCCTTGGTTGCCGAAGCCGTGCGGCCTGAGCAGATCGCCGAGGTCAAAGCCAATAAAGTCGTGTGCGATCTGCCAACCAATCCAGGCATATCCGGCACGATGGATACCGACATGATGCTACGCCTGGGAACACTTTCAGCCGTAGATAAAGACTATCGCAGCATAATGGGTGTTGACCGTTAAAGGGGTTGCCATGCGACTATATTCTTGCCCCGCGTTTGCTGGGCTTGTGCGCTTCATACTAGTTGCCGCGTTAGTGTGCGCTTTACCCATTAATGCAATCGCTCAGTCTTATCCTAATCGCCCCATCACCTTCGTCGTGCCGTATGGGCCGGCCGGTTCAACCGACCCAATTTCACGGCAATTTGCGACGCAGCTTGAAAAAGTTTTAGGCGTTGAAGTGAATGTCGAAAATAAACCTGGTGGCTCGGGCACCATCGGCTTTGGCATCATCGCACGAGCCAAGCCAGACGGATACACCATTGGCTTAGGTACGAATAGTATTTTGGCTTACCAGCCTCTGGTCAATCAAAGCCTGACGTTCAAAACACCCGACGCTTACCAGCCGATCGCCAAGCTTGGTGAAATGC
The DNA here is from genome assembly GCA_937897265.1 of uncultured Alcaligenaceae bacterium. GTDB lineage: Bacteria > Pseudomonadota > Gammaproteobacteria > Burkholderiales > Burkholderiaceae_B > Zwartia. Next base: position 11,154 of record CALCPT010000207.1, on the reverse strand, counting down.
CCGTTATCTTGGTCGTGCGGGCGGACGCACCTTGGAAGACTTTTGATGAATTTTTGGCGCATGTCAAAAAGAATCCAAACAAAGTGCGCGCTTCAGTCTCAGGCTTGCGCACCGTACCGGATTTAGTCGCTCAAGAATTCAACAAAAATAGTGATCTGAAACTGCGTACCATCCCGTTTACCGGTGGCAGCGGCGAGGCCTTATTGGCGCTACTAGGCAATCGGGTTGAGGCTACGCTGTTTACCGGCGCAGTCGGTATCCCTGGTCAGGTTCAAGCGGGTAAAGTCAGAGTCTTAGCCGTGTTTAAAAAAGGTGTCTACGATCCGGTGCCGGAAGCCGTTTCAACGATTGATGCCGGCTACAAAACAACCTTATCTGCCCAGTTTTATGTCATGGCGCCTAAAGGCTTACCCAAAGAGGTGCTCGACAAACTAGTGAGCGTCTCAACGCAAATCATCAATAGCCCTGAATACGCGGCTTTTGCAAAAGAAGGTTACGCGCTCGAGCCCAAAAGCCCGGCAGAACTGAGCGCAGAGATCATTCGAGATACCGAAACCTTTACCGAGCTGTTGAAATTGCTCGATCAAAAATCTTAAGACAGCTCAACATGACGAGTCAATCAGTCTCAAAACGTACCGCCTACCTGTCTGCTGGCGGCTTAGGTCTGTTGCTTTCAGCTGGCTACCTCGCGATGGCTAGTCAACTGCCGTTCGGTGAGATGGACGCACCCGGGGCGGGATTGTTTCCGGTACTAGTCGGAGGCATTTTGGCCTTTGCCAGTGTCGCGACCATCTGGGAAGGCTGGAAAGCTGCGCGCGCCGAAGGGATCGAAATACCCGTCGGGCAAGATCGGTTGCGACTATTCAAGCTCATTGCTTTGCTCGCGCTTTACTTCACCGCCATGCCTTGGTTAGGCTATTCACTTAGCAGTTGGGCCTTTGCGACTCTTTTGATGCGTTTACTTTCGGCTTTGTCGTTACTACGCTGCGCCGCCTACGCGGCAGTCATGACTGGCGTGATCTATTTCTTCTTTATCTATTTGCTAAAAGTTCCAATGCCGACTTTTGCAATCACCTTTTAATAATAGGTCACGCTCGCCATGGATGCACTTGACGGAATTTTTTACGGACTAAGTGTCGCGTTTACCTTCAACAATCTGCTTGCGGCGTTGGTCGGAGCACTTGCAGGCACCTTGATCGGCGTCTTGCCTGGCTTGGGGCCAACAGCCGGCATTGCCATGATTTTGCCGTTGAGCTATTCGCTCGATCCAACGAGCGGTCTGATTATGATGGCCGGAATGTTTTATGGCGCCATGTATGGCGGCTCGACCACGGCTATTTTAGTGAATATGCCTGGCGAGTCGGCCTCTGTCATCACCTGCCTGGATGGTTATAAACTCACCAAAAAAGGCCGTGCCGGCGCCGTGTTAACGATTGTAGCGGCCGGGTCGTTTATCGGCGGCGTCATCTCGGTCGTAGGCGTCATGCTCTTTGCTCCCGCCTTAGCAGAGGTCGGTCTGCTGTTTGGACCGGCAGAATTTTTTGCACTCACCGCAGGCGGTCTGCTGCTATTTTCAAGAATCTCAGGTGGAACACTCGCTGCCGGTATTTTTCCGATGGCGATTGGTCTGATGCTCAGTACCGTCGGGCAAGAGGCCGTGACGGGTCAAGACCGCTTTACTTTTGGCATCACTGATTTAACACTTGGTGTTGAATTGGTGGCACTGGTCGTGGGGCTCTACGGTATTGCCGAAATCATGAGCGTAGTCGAGACCTTACAAAAGCAGGTCAAGCCTCTACCGGTGAAACTGCGCGATATGTTTCCCTCGCGACAAGAATGGCGTCGTTCGGCCGCACCTTTTGGGCGAGGCACAATTTTGGGATTTATCTTTGGCTTGCTGCCTGGGCCGTCTGCCACCCTGGCCAGCTTTGCTGCGTATCGACTTGAGAAAGGTGTTTCAAAATACAAGCACGAACTTGGCGAAGGTGCGATCGAAGGCGTGGCTGGACCCGAGACTGCCAATAACGCAGCGGCCACCTCATCTATGGTGCCGTTATTGGCACTCGGGATCCCGTTCGGTCCTGTGACTGCCTTAATGCTTGCAGCCATGATGGTGCACGGCGTACAGCCAGGCCCCATGATGATGACAGCGCACCCTCAAGTGTTTTGGGGCGTCATCGCCTCGATGCTCGTGGGCAATGTGATGCTCGTTATTTTAAATGTGCCCTTGGTTAGCGTTTGGGTGAGCTTGTTGCGTGTACCAAACCATATTTTCTTACCGATCATTTTGATGATGGCCTCGATCGGCTGTTACAGCGTGCGCAATAGCATGCTTGATGTCGGAATGTTGCTTGTTGTTGCGCTGATCGGTTACATACTGCGTAAGCTTGAGTTTCAACTGGCACCGATGGTAGTCGGTCTCGTGTTGGGGCCGTTGATCGAAAAGCATATGCGCGAAGGGCTATTTATGAGCCTCGGAGAAGTCTCCGTCTTTTATACCAGCCCAATCGCGATTGTCATTTGGATCTTAGTCATCGTGGTTCTACTGCTTGAACCGCTGCGCGAACTAGCAGCGCGTATGCTTGGCATCAAAGTCAAAAAAATTATTCCTGAGAGCTCTGAATGAAAAACCTTCTCGAACCCTTTCGCTTTCGTAATGGCGTTTGGGCGCCCAATCGTTTGGCACTTGCTGCGTTGACCAACTCGCAAAGTCATGCTGACGGTACGCTGAGCGATGAAGAGTTGCATTGGTTAAACCTTAGAGCTGAAGGCGGCTTTGGCATCATCACTTCGTGTGCGGCACACGTGAGTCAGTTAGGTAAAGGTTGGCCCGGTGCACTTGGGATTTCTGATGATACGCAGCTACCGGGCTTAACTCGGCTTGCGGATGCAATGCATCAACGCAAGAGTCTGGCGTTGATGCAAATCTTTCACGGTGGCCTGCGCGCAGATCAAACAGTGTGCGGTGGGCAACCCATTAGTGCGAGCGATGGCGGTCCGACGGGTGCACGTGCTGCCACCGAGCAAGACCTTGAGCAAGTCATCGAAGATTTTGCACAAGCCGCTGTACGTGCGCATGCGGCCAACATGGATGGCATTGAGATTCATGGCGCACATGGCTATCTGTTTACACAGTTTTTAAGTCAAACCGAAAATAGCCGTACCGATCAATGGGGCGGTTCATACGAAAATCGTGCACGGCTCTTACGAAGAACAATGCAAGCGGTACGCGCCCGAGTGCCTAAAGACTTTATCGTAGGCGTGAGGATTTCACCTGAAGATGGCGGTAACGCGCGCGGTATCGATTTGGACGAAAGTCTGCAGCTCGCGAAGTGGCTGACCGACGACGGGATTGATTTTTTACATTTGTCTTTATGGGATGCCTTTAAATCGTCGATCAAACGACCGACTGAACACCCACTCGACATTTTTAAACGCGTGATACCTAGCGATCTGCCAATATTTGCTGCAGGACATATCTGGGATCGCAACGACGCTCAAAAAGTATTGGATCTTGGCGCCGATGTCATTGCGCTAGGCCGCTCTGCAATTTTGAATCCTAATTGGCCAAAAGATATCGTCGATCCAGCTTGGCAGCCCAAGCGCTTACCCACGACACCAGAGCATTTGCTAAGCGTGGGTTTACAGCCAGTATTTGTCAATCGATTACGGATTCGGCCGGGTTTTTTTACTGAGTGACACGCAGTGTTGGCTGAGGTGCTGGCAAGTGTTAGGATATGGCCAGTCACCCCAGAAGGCTTTACGCTGATGCCCCGACTTTGGGTACCTTGATCCAACCGGGGTCTAACCCGATCGTACCTTGCGCTGCTAGTGCCTGGATTTGCTCAGTGCTATAACCAGCGGCCTCCATCACCTCTGCGGTATGCTGACCCAAGCGAGGCGGCGGCAAGCGAATTTCACCTGGCGACTCGCTAAACTTAATCGGCAGACCCGCCATTGCGATTTTGCCCAGTCCGTCAAGGTCCATCTCGTGCACCATGTCGCGTGCTAGCACTTGCGGTTGCGCGACAACCTTATCGATCGTATTGACTGGCGAACAGGGTACATCTTGTTCGATCAAACGCGCTTGCCAATGCGCAAGTGGTTGAGTGATGATGATGTCACCAATCATTTGAATCAACAGCGGTCTGTTCAACGAGCGCATTTCAGGGTTTAAAAACCTTGGGTCATCGACCCACTCGGGTCTTTCAAGCACAGTGCAAAGACCTTTCCACATCCGTTGGTTAAAAGACGAAATGACAAGCCACTGATCGCTTGCTTGATAGGCGCGATAGGTTGGGCTACCGAGTGACCCACTACCACTTGGACCAGGCACTTCGCCACTTGAAAAATAGCGTGTGAAAAACTGTGCCAGCATCGACATATGCCCTTCGAGCAAAGACGTGTCAACGCGCTGGCCGCGGCCCGTGCGATGGCGCGTTTCAAGCGCCATCATGATGCCAATCGTGCCAAACATCCCTGCCCCGACGTCGGCCACTGACATCCCCATCTTTGCAGGGCTACCCTCTGGGTCACCGGTAATACTCATCGAACCGGCGTAGGCCTGCATGAACAAATCGTTGGCTGGCTCTCGACTTAAAGGTCCAGTGGCACCAAAGCCACTGATTGCACAGTAAACAAGGCGAGGGTTCACCTTCGACAAGCTTTCGTAATCTAATCCTAGGCGATCCAGCGCACCCATGCGATAGTTATGCACAAAGACATCGGCCTCTTCGATCAGCTTGCGTGCAATCGCTACCCCTTCAGGTGATTTCAAATCAATCGCCATGCCACGCTTATTACGATTTGCCGCTGCGTAGTAGTAACTCATCGAGTCATGAAAGTAAGGCGCCCAGACACGACTGTCGTCGCCCGTGACTGTGCGCTCTATCTTGACGACATCTGCGCCATAGTCGCCCAATAGCATGCCGCAAAACGGGCCCGCCATTGCAACACTGATTTCAACAACTTTGATACCGGTTAATGGTGCTGTCATATGCATCTCTTTCAATTAACAAGCTGACCTGTGCAGCCCAAACAACCTTGCTTAACGTACCTAATCCGGTCTGATTGCTCATATCGCCTTTGGTGCTCATGCAAGAGCACTTAGCACAGAGACGACCGAGCGTTGGTGCTAAGGCTTAAACGTGAGGCGCGTCAATGCCCTTGAGCCAAGTCGAACTGCGCTCGCCAAAACCAATACCGGCTCGCTTCTCAAGCCAATAGGCATAGCTGTCAGGCACGGTCCCAAACGGATTATCTTGGCCAAGTTTACTAGCCGCATCTAACGCCCAATTTGGGTTATGCAACATCTCGCGCCCGATCGCCACAATGTCGGCCTGACCTTTTTGCAAAATGCTCTCTGCTTGGTCTGCGTGAATAATTAGCCCAACCGCCATCGTCATGATGTCGGCACCATGACGAATTTTTTCTGAGTAAGGGACTTGGTAACCGTATGAAGGTTTAACGGGTGACAGCACGGCTGATTTTTCTGACATGCCGCCGCTACTGCAGTCGAACACATCCACGCCCTTGGCTTTAAGCACTTTTGCCAAGTTGATACTGTCTTCAATCGTCCAGCCTACCTCGTCAACTGCAGAGGTGCGATAGAACAAAGGCTTATTGTGTGGCCAGGATTGGCGCACGCGCTCAACCACCTCAATTGCGAAACGCATCCGCTTTTCAGGCGTACCACCGTACTCATCGGTACGCAAATTCGTAGTCGCCGATAAGAACTGATGAGTCAAGTAACCATGGGCACCGTGCAACTCTAAAACGTCGTAGCCAGCACGATCTGCGCGCTCAGCAGCTTTGCCCCAACACTCAATTTGCTCTTGAATATCCTTGATCGTCATCGCGCGTGGCAATGCCGCTTTTGAGCTCAAGCTAATCGCACTCGGGCCGATCAACTCCCACTCTTCACCGTGATCAACGCCTTTTTGACTGGCATCTAACGGTGCACGCCCTTTCCAGGGCACTGAATTGCGAGCCTTGATTCCAGAGTGACCTAATTGAATACCAACCGTCGCGCCGTACGATTTTACAAACGAAGTAATGCGCTGCATCTGCGGAATGAACTCATCTTTCCATAAGCCTAAGTCTGAAGGGGTTGTACAGCCACGCGGGTCAACCTTGGTAGATTCAACCATCACCAAGCCCACGCCACCCACTGCGTATTTGGCGTAATGCGCAAAATGCCAATCGCTGGCATGACCATTGACCGCAGAGTAGGTCAGCATCGGCGACAAGGCAATACGATTGCGGATAACGACATCACGAATTTGAAGGGGTGAAAATAATTTGCTTTGCATGTTGGTCTCAAAGGTGAACTGTTTTAGCTTGATCAATGAACTGATCTGGCTTAATTGTTGAATGGGTCTAGCTTGATTGGTGAATTAGTCTGGTTTGATATTGCCAGCTTTAATCACTTCAGCCCATTTTGCCGAATCGTTTTTAATCACTTCGGCAAACTGTTGGGTGGTCTGTATGAGTGGTTGCGAACCAAGCTTAGCCAGCTTTGCGATGACCTCAGGATCTGCTAACGAGGTGTTTACCGCTGCATTCAGTTTTTCAACGATCGGTTGCGGGATACCTTTAGCTCCAATCAAGCCATACCAAAGCGAAATGCTAAACCCGGGCAAGCCTGTTTCTGCGACCGTTGGGATATCCGGCATCAAAGGCGAGCGCTCAGGCAAGGCAATCGCCAGAACCTTTAAACGACCAGAGTTCAGTTGTGGCAAGACCTCAGGTGTATTGTTGAACATTAGTTGCACTTGAGCACCCATCAGGCCCACCATGGCCTGCGAACCGCCCTTATAAGGAACATGCACAATTGAAACGTCGGCTGTTTGTTTGAATAACTCCATCGCCAAATGATTCGATACGCCGTTACCCGACGAGGCATATGTGATCCCATCAGGTTTAGCCTTAGCCTGAGCGATTAAATCTTTAACGGACTCGACCTTAAAAGAGGGGTGAACAATGAGTAAATTAGGCACCTCGGCAAAGTTTGCAATGCCGACCAGATCTTTAAGTGGATCGTATTTAATATTTTTAATGAGTGACTGGTTCACGGTCACAATACCCGAGTACACCATCAACAAGGTGTAACCATCGGCAGGGGCTTGCAGCATATTCTCAACGGCAATCATGCCGCTCGCGCCACCTTTGTGGTCAAACACAATCGGCTGACCAAACTGCTTGACCAAATGATCAGCCATGACACGCGCCAAAATATCGGTGCCACCACCGGGAGGCGCTGGTATCAATAGCCGGATGGGCTTAGTCGGGTAGTCTTGCGCAAAGCCAGTTGTCGATAAAGCGAGTAACCCCGCTAGCAAAAACGTACGAATGCTGCGGCCAGTTATCTTGAGCATCGTTGCCCTCCTCGGCGTTGATGGTTAGTTTCAGCTCTCTGCTCTTGGGCGGCTTGAGTCTGATTGAGTTTCAAAAACTATACCCTACATAAGAACCTACGGATAGCCGTGACAACCTCGTCTGGTCGGTACTCCATCGACAGACCAACGGCATTTTGTAGCTGCTGATGTTCAGCTCCTGGGATCAAGTCGCAGAGAAGCTTCCCCTGTCGGCCATAATGCGCTTCTTGCTGTGTGCATAGCTCTAGAACCAAGGCTCTGGCCTTGATCCGCTTGACCACTTCGGGCAGGTCAAACGCAAAAATCGCCCGATACAGGGGCGCGATACTCTCCCACCCGTGCAGGTGATCGGTGACTCGTACTTCGGCCTGCGCAAGATCGGCAGCACTTGTGCTCTGGGCATTCAGTAGCTCTGGCGGCCACCAGAAACCTTCGACAGCAGCTCGTGTGATATTCCAGGCTTTCAGCAGGTGCGAGCCATCTGCGCGATGGTCATATTTGGGAAAATACTTCTCGCAATAGGGCGCCAAGGCGGCATTACGCGTTTGCATGTCAAGGATCAGACTATGCGTCTGCCCAGCCAAGATCACGTCGCCAACATGATCGGGACAATTTGCAGCCAATGCGGCGGCGATTTTGTTTCCAGTATGTAGACCAAAGATGTGGGGGCGATGCAACGCAAGCGCGTCAATCAACTCAGCTAGCGTGTATGCCAACGCATCAATCGTCGGGTTTTCTGTCATACGCGCTGAGTAGCCAAAGCCCGGCAGATCAATGGCGATCGCTCTAAAATCTTTTGCAAGCAAGGGCAACATATGCCGGTAACAGCTGCTTGAGCGTCCGGCGGCATGCATCAAAATTAGTGGCGGCGCGTCTAATGCGCCTGCTTGTGCATAATGAATTTGGCCAAGCCCAACCGTCGCATAACCATACTGAATCGACGCGTCTGAATGCTTGATTGACATCTCTAAGCTCCTGAGCCAATAGGGTTGTGCATATGCTAACTTGTTCTGCACAGTAAAGAGTCATGCGGCGGGCACTCGACGACGACCATTCAGTCGTTCATCAAGCCCTGGGCCAGTGGCACGGTCTGTTACAGCTCGGCGCGATACCTTGCCAACATCTCTTCTTGCGTTTCTGCGGGTGTCGTCATTTTCGCCTGCTCATTGATCATCTCGCCCATACTGGGCAGCAGCGAGCGTTCAATGTGACTTTGCATATCCCACAACTTTGAACGCATAAAGGCTTTGGCGCAATGCAGATAGGCCTGCGCCACAGTGACCTTGATCACTAGCTTTGGCGCACGCACTTCGGTCGTACACAACGCAAGATCTGCGGCGTCGTCTGACAAACAGGCCGTGCCATTCACTCGCAAGGTCTCGTCCATACCTGGAATCAAAAATAACATTCCCATCTTACCCGTGTGAATAATATTTTCAAGAGTATCTAAACGATTATTACCAGGTGAGTCGGGTATCAGCAAAGTGTGAGCATCTACGCTTTTGACAAAGCCAGGCGCCCCGCCGCGAGGCGAGGCATCGAGTATTTGATCCAGACCGATGCTCGAGATCACCACAAAAGGTGAGAGCCCGATGTAGCGCTGACAATGCACGTCAAGTGCTGACAACTGTTTTTTAACAGCCCGCTCTTTTGCCGGGGCATATAAGCCGCGCAACTGCTCGATAGTCTGGATCATCAATGCCTCACTTACATCGTGACAACGATTTTGCCAAAGTGTTGATTAGCACGCATACGTGCAAAGGCATCAGCAAGCTTGTCAAAGCTATAGCTGCTGTCAATTGGCAAAGCCAGTTTGCCTGACTTTAAATGGCCAGCCAAGTCTGCCATCGCAAGTCTGGTGATCTCGCGTACCTCGTCTACGCTGCGAGTGCGAAACGTCACACCGGTGTACTTGATGCGTTTGAGCGCATGCAAATCAAAATCAAATTCTGCAAAACGCCCAGCAAGGCGACCGACGTTCACGATGCGACCAAGAATTGCACAGGCCTCGATGTTAGGAGTGCCAAACTTGCCAGACAACTGGTCAATAATCAGATCAACACCTTTGCCACCATTTGCTTCGGTAGCAAGCTTTGGCCACTGAGGGTCACTGTTATCGATCGCAAAGTCAGCACCAAACTGTTTGAGTTGTGCGCGCCGCTCGGCGTTCGATGACGTGCCGATGACTGTCTTGGCACCCATCAATTTTGCAATCTGCATGGCCATCAAGCCAACACCCGACGAAGCCCCCTGAATCAGAACAGTCTCGCCTTGACGCAATTCACCTGCGGTGACTAACGCGTTATGCATCGTTGTGACGGCGATCGGCAAGGTCGTCGCTTGCTCAAAACTCATCGAGTCAGAAGGGATCGCCATCGCACGCCCAAAGTCAGCCACTGCGTATTCAGCGTAACCGCCCGAGCCCGAACACATCACTCGGTCACCTACTTTTAAACCTTTCACGTTGGCACCCAACTCGGCAATTTCGCCTGCCCACTCAAGACCTGGTACTGTGCCTGCGCCGCCTTGGCTTCCATGCATACCACCCGCGATCACACCAAGGTCGGCGCGATTCAAACCTGCGGCACGCACACGCACCAAAACCTGATCGGCCGTTGGTACAGGCTTTGGCGCCTCGGCGATGTGAAATCCTTCGTTCGTGAGTACAGCTGCTTTCATGTTTAGTCTCCGGTATCTGTAAGATTTTTTACTCTAATCGCACTTCGCGCTCATGCCGCCATCAACAACGAGTTCGGTGCCGGTAATGAAACGCGCCTCATCCGAGGCTAAAAATAATACGGCGTTGGCGGTATCTCTACCATCTCCCATAAATGACATTGGGATGCGTGCCTGCCTACGCTTTAACAAGCCCTCAGCATCGCCACCAGCCTGCGCACCCGCCAATACAGCCTCAACCAGCGGTGTGTGCAACAAACCAGGCAGCACTGAGTTTACGCGGATGCCCTTTTTGGCATACTCAACCGCGACCACTCGCCCAAACTGGATGACACCGGCTTTTGCAGCGGCATAGCCCACTTGAGGCGCACCTGAAAAACGAATCCCTGAGGTCGATGAAATGTTGACGATTGAGCCAGCACCTTTGGCCTCCATAATGGGCATCACATACTTGCACATCAAGAAAACAGTCTTCAGGTTGATGTTAATTTGAGCATCCCAATTTTCTTCGCTCAATTCGATCGGACCACCTCGTACAGGCCCACCCACGTTGTTGACCAAGATATCCACCGTACCGTATTGCTTCACGCAAGCAGCAACGAGTTCTTGAATCGCCTTGCTATCGGTGACATCACAGGTATAAGGCGTAACGTCACCATTAAATTCTTTGATCAACGCGAGCGTGTCGGTCATTGCGTCCATATCTTTATCAACAGCAAAGACCCGTGCACCTTCTTGCGCAAAGCGCATGGCAATCGCCCGCCCATTCCCCCAACCTGGGCCCACACACCCTGCACCGGTGATGATTGCGACTTTGTTAGCGAGCCTACCTTGAGAATGATTCATACGAACTCTTTAAAAATAATCTTAAGGGGTCGTCGAAGTGAGGCCGCCATCGACCACAATCGTTTGACCTGTGATGTAGCGCGCTTCGTCGCTAGCTAAAAACACAACGGTATTGGCAACGTCCCAAGCATCACCCATATAACCCGCGGGCACCTGCTTATGACGATGCGCCACAAAGCCTTCAAAATCGCCTTTGGCATATTTGTAGATCGGAAGAGCACACGTCTGAACTCCAGTCACGCCAATGTATCTCGTA
>CALCPT010000206.1 GCA_937897265.1 uncultured Alcaligenaceae bacterium | reverse complement strand
AGAGACCGCCGCCAAGGATGTGACCTATCATGAGCCAGCGCTAGCGTTTTTCTCAAGCCTCACTGGCCAGATGCTTGATGCACGTACCAACATATCACCGAGCTATTGGCGACGTCACTATCGCGAGCCTGTACTTTTTTCAAAAGCGCTCGAGAATCTGAAGAATGCCAAGCCAGATCTTGTCATTGAAATTGCCCCGAACGCAATATTGGCGAATATTGGACAAGCTCAGCTCAGTGTGATGGCTTGGCTACCTAGCCTTCAGCGGTATAAGTCTGATGGAGTCGTTGTTGCAAACACCATCGCCCAACTCTATTCGCTTGGCTACCCCATCGACTGGTCTCAGTGGAATTTTGGCTCTGACCAACGCGTACCTAACCTGCCGACGTATCAATTTCAACGTCAACGTTACTGGATTCATCTCAAGGAACAACAAGTCATGAATGCCCCAACTTCACCTGGTTTACAACAACCTACTCAAGTTGTCGATCACTACGACTCCATTTTGAATCGTCTTCTGCAATTGTTTGCAGAGCTCTTCCGGGTATCTGCCCAAGAGATCGATATTCACTCGCCCTTTGTAGAAATGGGAGCCGATTCTCTTGTGCTGTTGTCTGGCGCTCGCGTGATTGAGGACAATTTTGGCGTCAAAATTGAGATCAGACAATTCTTTGAAGAAATTAGCTCTGTCAGTGCGATTGCGCACTACCTGAATGCACTTCAGGCAACGCAACAAGCACCAGTGGCTTCGCCTGCGCCTGCACCTTCAAGCAGTGCTAGCCCAGCACCCGCACCGGTTGCGCCCCAAGTTATAGCTGCCGCTACAGCACCAATCAGTGCGCCTGCGGCACCAGTCGTGCAAATGCCACCGATGTCCGCCATCTCGATGCCGGCACCGCTCCACTTCAATCAACAAGATGGCTCGATGTTGAGCCAGTTGATTCTGGCTCAAACGCAGTTAATGTCTCAGCATTTGTCTCTGATGCAAGCTGCCGCAACTGGTCAACCCGTCACGCAAGCGAATCCGCAACCCGTCGCGCTAGTGCAACCGAGCGCTCCGGTTCAGTCTCAAGCACTCACAGTGACCAAGCCCGCGACGACTCACGTTGCTGTTGCGGCTCAGCAGCCTACGACGACCCCTGCTGCGTCAGCACCCGCCCAATCAGAAGACCGCTCATCGCCTTTAAAAGCGCTGAACATCCCAATCACTCCAACGGTTGGAAACTTAACACCGCAGCAGAGTACCTATCTGAATGATCTGATTGATCGTTATCAGAAAAAAACGCCAAAATCTAAGGCACTCGTGCAAGCCAGCAGAAAAGGCCTGGCAGACAGTCGCGCCAGTATCGGTTTCAGGTTCTCTACCAAAGAAATTTTGTATCCGATCACTGGGGTGGATTCGACTGGCTCACGGATTTGGGATGTTGACGGTAATAATTACGTCGATCTGACGATGGGTTTTGGCGTACTACTTTTTGGTAGCAAGCCTGAGTTTCTAGAGGGCGTCATTCAAAAAGAGTTAGAGCATGGTTTTCAGCTTGGTCCTCGCTCAATTCACATGGGAGAAATTACAGATCTCTTCACTGAAATCACCGGACACGATCGCGTCGCATTTACGAACTCTGGCACAGAGGCCGTGATGATTGCTATGCGGTTGGCCAGAGCCAAGACCGGCCGCAACAAGATTGTCATTTTTGATGGTGCCTATAACGGTCACTCGGACGGCACCTTGGTGAAGACTAGCATCATCAACGGCGAGTTCGTGTCTGAACCGCTCGCTCCAGGCGTCCCTGACAATATTGCTAAAGATGTGTTGGTCTTAGAGTATGGTGCTCAAAAATCACTTGATATTATCCGCGAGCAAGCGCATGAGTTAGCGGCGGTACTCGTTGAACCGGTACAAAGCCGCAGACTTGACTTACAACCCTTTGAGTTTCTAAAAGACTTGAGAGCACTGACGCAAGAGAAGGATGTCGCCCTGATCTTTGATGAAATGGTCAGCGGCTTCAGAGCACATCCTGCCGGCGTTCAAGGGCTGCTTGGCATTAAGGCTGATCTCGCGACCTACGGAAAAATTATCGGAGGTGGATTGCCGATTGGTGCCGTAGCTGGTTCAGATCGTTTCATGGGCGGTATCGATGGCGGTTATTGGGAATATGGTGATGCGTCATACCCTCGAGAAACTCGAACGTATTTTGGCGGTACCTTCTGCCAACATCCTCTGTCAATGGCGACTTGCCTGGTCACTTTGCGAAAGCTCAAAGCAGAAGGTCCGGCATTACAAGAAAATTTAAATCGTAGAACTGCTGCACTCGCCAATACCTTAAATCAATTCTTCGAAGCAGAAAACGTCCCTATCAAAGTCCTTCATTTTGCGTCGACGTTTCAATTCAAATTTTCTGGCAACTTGGAGATGTTCTATTACCAATTGCTTGAAAAAGGAGTCTATATCTGGGAATGGCGTGCCTGCTTCTTATCGACTGCGCACACTGATAAAGATCTAGATGATGTGATCAAGGCAGTTAAAGAAACAGTCTTTGCTCTGCGTGACGGCGGCTACATCAAACAGGCAACACCGACCTCAACCCTTTCGAATGTGAAAACTCTCGAAACCAACGCGACACAAAAGGAGGCGCCCTCTGAGAGGGCATGGTTTCGTCAACAGTCGAAATTAAGCCACTCTGGATCACTCGCTAACCTCAATATTGCATCCGATTTCAGTGCGAAGCACCTGGACTTCAGTGTGTTTTACTTTGGCAACTACGATGCCAATAATGCCGCCGGAAAATATCAATTGCTGATGGATGGTGCGCAGTACGCTGATGCTCAAGATCGGAAGAGCGTCGTGTAGGGAAAGAGTGTCTTCGCCT
>CALCPT010000205.1 GCA_937897265.1 uncultured Alcaligenaceae bacterium | reverse complement strand
CGTTATAGATTATCGATACGTTGTGCCAAATCAAGATCACGCGCAGACAAACCGCCTGCGTCGTGCGTAGTGAGCGTAATGGATACGCGGTTGTATACGTTTGTCCACTCGGGGTGATGATTATGCTGTTCAGCAAGCAGTGCCACCCGAGTCATAAACCCAAAAGCTTCATTGAAGTCGACGAACTTAAAGTCACGCGTTATGCTGCCGCCTCGCTCTGGCTGGTAGCGCCATTGCGGCAATGCTGCCATCAAGCTGGCAATCTGTTCAGGGGCAATTTTTTGAATCATTACGCCCTTCAGGTTTTTAGGTTGGATTCGTTGGGCAACCAGAGCACGACGAAGGCCGTACAAGCAGAAAATCCCGCCATCACTAGCAGCAAGGTCTCAAACCCCAAGCCCTTGACTGCCGGGCCCAACATCCAAACCGCCAACGAACTGATCCCGAGCGATACCGCAAGTCGAATCCCTGCAACGCGCGAGCGCGACCGATCGTCGACGTAGCGCACAATCATGACATCAACGAAGGGGACTGCGCCAAAAATAAAGATCATGACGCCCAATAATGCAGCGAATAACCACCAGCCCTGAGCGTAAGCAGACAGCACAAATAAAGGGATTTGCAACAGAACAATCCCCAGAAAAATCGGACGTATGGCAAAGTGATCTAGCAACTTACCAACGGCCACTTGCATGAGCGAGGCCACAGCGTAAATAACTGCCAGCAAAATCCCTAGCAGCGCGGGGTCAGACACAACGCCCTGAAACCGCTCGGACATTAGTTGTCCATTACCATTCGTCGTGAAATTAAACAGCACACTGCCCGTTGCAGCACTCACCGTCATGACGGCAAGCACGCGTGCCAACATTGCAGGGGTCAATGACACTTTCGCACCACCCTTGCGCTTGGCTGGCGCCTCAGGCTCAACCGGACAGGCATACGCAAACCAAATGCCGCAAACCACGGCCAATAATGCAGGCACGGCGAAAGCAGCGCGCCAACCAATCCACTTGATCAAAAAACCCGTCAACATCGCGGCCAGGGCCACACCAAGATTGCCGGCCAGTCCGTTCACGCCAATCGCCAGACCAGGATTGGCAGATTTTTGAACCAACATCGGAATACCAACCGGATGATAGATTGAGGCAAAGGCCCCAACCAAGGTCAGTGTGATTGCCATTTGCCAAGCATTTTGCGTCAACGCCGTGAGCAAGGTAGACAGCCCAATCCCCACAAAAAACACAATCATCATGCTGCGTCGCCCCCATAAATCGCCTAGACGACCGGAGGGAATCGAGCCCAAACCAAACAACACAAAGGCACCCACGCCATAAGGCATGAGGTCTTCCCAACTTTGAAAACCAAAGTCACTGGCGATCACGCCAACGGCCGCAGCAAAAATCAGCAAGAACATGTGATCAAGACCATGACCCACATTCAACAGCAAACGAACTGCCAAAGAGTGATCTTGGGTATTCAATTAATTGTCACCTTGTTTAAGTTTGACTATCTTTGCGACACTGAACTGTTCAACACTTTCAAACGAGCAGCGGCTTACGCGCGCCCGATGATAGAAGCAGTCAACATCAACTCTTCGAGCAACGCGAGCGACACCGCACCCGAAACAGAATAAGGATCAAGCTCGGGCTTTTCTGAGTATTTCAAAACAATAGAAGCATTGAGCTTGGCCAGATTGACCTGTCCCATGGTCCAACCACCAAAGCGACGTTCAGTGATTTCTTGATAATCAAGCAAGACAACATCTTTATGACGCTGATCGCGAACGATGTAGCCATAGAGTTCGTTGACCTGTGTTCGCCCGCCCTCGACGGCTTGCAAATAGAGCCCGCCACCATAGCAAAGGATCCCGGTGATTCCGTTAGCAGAGTTGTATTTACGCGCCGAATCTAAAATCGACTGGGTTGCAGTGGGCGACTCAGGCTCAAGCGCACGACTCACATAGAGCAAACGAACTAGCATGTTTAATCCTCTCGACGAATCAGAGATAAAAACTCACGACGCAAATTAGCGTCTTTTAAAAATGCACCACGCATAACAGAGTTAATCATGCGACTGTCAGGATCTTTCACCCCACGCCACGACATGCAGTAGTGAGTCGCGTTCATCACCACCGCCAAGCCGTCAGGCTGTGTTTTTTCTTGAATCAAGTCGGCCAACTGCACCACGGCCTCTTCTTGAATTTGAGGACGACTCATAATCCAGTCGGCTAAACGCGCGTACTTTGAAAGCCCGATCACATTCGTGTGTTCGTTGGGCATGACGCCAATCCAGACCTTGCCCATCACTGGACAAAAATGATGACTGCAAGCGCTGCGAACCGTAATCGGCCCCACGATCATTAATTCATTTAAGTGTTCGACATTAGGAAACTCGGTAATTTTAGATCGGAAGAGCGTCGTGTAGGGAAAGAG
>CALCPT010000204.1 GCA_937897265.1 uncultured Alcaligenaceae bacterium | reverse complement strand
CTTCGCCCTGCCAATCGGGATGTGAAGCCAGTGCTTTCAGCTCAGAACCAAACATAAAATTGTTTCTATGCCAGCCGTAGTAAAGCGGCTTTTCTCCTAAGCGATCGCGCGCTAATGTGAGCGTTCGAAGTTGCTTGTCCCATAAGCCAAGTGCAAACATACCCACGAGTTGCGGAATCGTCTTTTCAAAGCCCCATGCCTCGCAACACGCCAATATCGTCTCTGTGTCGGAGTGGCCTTGCCAAGCCATGTAGCCTTGCGTTTCTGCTAACTTTGCTCGCAGCTCAAGATGATTATAAATTTCACCATTAAATACGATCACAAAACGCCCTGACCTGGATACCATGGGCTGATGTCCCGCAGTTGACAAATCAAGAATAGTCAAACGACGGTGGGCTAATGCAAGGCCTGCAATCGAGTCGTGCCAAACACCCTGATCATCTGGCCCCCGGTGCCGAAGCGCACCCACCATCCGACCGGCAATCGCGTCCAGTTCTTGGCTCGCGATTGAAGTATTGATAAATCCGGCAATTCCACACATTGTTCAGTTTTATCCTAAATGGCGAGGCGTGAAAAGAGCTCACTTAGAAGAGAATACCAAGACCGCGAACTGCCAAAGGTAGTCGACCTTTGATCATTCTATCCGCGGCTAGTGACAAACATATCAAATCGTTTGAGGCATATGGCACAATAAACGCTTAAACTCATCAATTCATACAGTATCGCAATTTTAATTAATGAGCGCTACGAAACTATATAGGCAAAACAGTATTGTGAACGACTCGAAATCTCAGCATAAAAATAACATCGATCATCAAGTTGTTGAGGATTTTGGTAAAGAATGGAAAGCATTTAATCAACAAAGCATCGCAGAACAAGATTTACAAAGCGCCTTTAACCAATATTTTCACATATTCCCTTTTGAACAGATTGGTTTGAACTCAATTGGGTTTGATATGGGTTGCGGAAGTGGCCGCTGGGCCAAGCTTGTTGCGAATAAAGTCAAATTGCTCAATTGTATTGATCCGAGCGCAGTGGCACTTGAGCAAGCAAAAAGTAATTTATCTAGCTTTTCAAACTGCCACTTTGAATGTGCTGCTGCGTTAGACACCCAGTTACCTGAAAAATCGCAAGACTTCGGCTATTGTTTAGGCGTTTTGCATCACACCTCAGATACGTTAGCAGGGCTCAAAAACTGTGCGAGTAAGTTAAAACCGGGCGCCCCGTTTTTGCTTTATCTGTACTACCGTTTCGATAACAGACCTCTTTGGTTTCAGGGTATCTGGATGCTTTCCGACTTTGCTCGCCAAGTCATTTCACGTTTGCCTTTTGCACTTAAGCTCTTCGCGTCGCAGATAATAGCGGCACTAGTTTATTGGCCTTTAGCTCGACTCGCGCGCTTACTAGAACAAATCGGAATTCCTGTTAAAAATATTCCTTTATCCGATTATCGACATAAAAAATTTTATTTTATGAGAACAGATGCGCTTGATCGGTTTGGAACCAAATTAGAGAAAAGATATACTAAAAAAGAAATATCTCAAATGATGATCGAGGCTGGATTTGAGCACTTGATTTTTAGTCCATCTGAGCCGTTTTGGGTCGTAGTGGGTCACAAATGCTAGTCACAAACCTCAGCGATTTAAAAGGGTATCAAGCACGTTAGCAAATAACCCTAAGAACAACACGATAGACCATAAACACGAGAAACCAGCTAGCATGCAGATTACCCAAAGCTCAATTCCAGATCTCTTAATCGCGAAGTCGACTAGTTTTAAAGATCACAGGGGCTCTCTTACCCGTTTGTTTTGCCTCGACGCGCTATCTGCTTTTACGAATATCAAGCTGATTACCCAAATCAATTTATCTCGTACTCTAGAGGTCGGCTCAGTTCGAGGATTGCATTTTCAACAACCACCACATGCTGAACAAAAAATGGTGCGCTGCTTAAAAGGGCGCGTTTGGGATGTTGTCCTTGATTTGCGGGCGGGTTCAAACACTTTTTTAAAATGGCATGCGCAAGAATTATCGTCGGATGAGTTCACGATGATCTTCATACCCGAAGGCTTTGCACACGGATTTCAAGTCTTGGAAGAAGGCTCTGAAATGCTTTACCTGCACACTGCAAATTACGAGCCAACAGCGCAAGGTGGTGTTCGCCCCGATGATCCCATGTTAAACATAAATTGGCCACTGCCTATAGTAAATCTGACGGCAACAGACAAGTCTCATGCATTACTCACGGCAAACTACCAAGGCATTACGGTATGAAATGCCGTCACTGTAACGAGCCGTTAGAGCACATCTTTTTAGATCTGGGTTTTGCTCCACACTCAAATGCTTATCTAACGAAGAGATC
>CALCPT010000203.1 GCA_937897265.1 uncultured Alcaligenaceae bacterium | reverse complement strand
GCACTTCGTAAAACTTTGGATCATGATGCATCGTGGCACGCGTTCGATCACGCGGCAAAGGATTGGTCACGATTTCTGCAAGCTTTGCGCGCGGACCATTACTCATCAAAAATATTTTGTCTGACAATAAAATCGCTTCATCGACATCATGCGTAATCATGAAGACAGTTTGTTTGGTCTGGCGCACGATCGTCACTAACTCATCTTGAATATTGCCGCGCGTCAAGGCATCTAGGGCACCAAACGGTTCATCAAGTAGCAGCATCTTCGGTTGAATCGCAAAGGCGCGCGCAATACCAACACGTTGCTTCATACCACCGGACAACTGCGAAGGCTTTTTATTTTCTGAGCCCTGCAGGTGCACCATGTCAATAAACTGCTGCACATGCTGATCGACCCGTGCACGTGACCAATCAGGCCATTTTGAGCGAACGGCGAAGGCGATGTTGTCATGCACAGTCATCCAGGGCATCAGAGCATGGGCCTGAAACACCACACCGCGATCCAAACTAGGGCCCGAGATTTCACGTCCGTCAATAAAGGCGTGACCGCCTGTCGCAGCTTCTAGACCTGCAAGCACATTTAAGATCGTTGTCTTACCGCAGCCCGAATGACCGATGATGCATACAAAATCGCCTTTGGCGATTTCAAAATTGATGTCATCGAACACAACTAAGTCACCCTCACCCGACGGGCTTGGAAACGACTGCTTTAGGGCTTGAACTTGAACAAAGCTTTGCATACTAGGCACACTCACTCAATTGAAGGCCATCAGGATTCATCACGACCGAATTAATCACGATAGGTAACCGCTTTTTGTAAACGGGCAAAGCACATATCAAGCAACATGCCAATCACGCCAATCAAAAACACGGCCACTAAAATATTGGCGATTGAGAGGTTGTTCCATTCATTCCAGACAAAGTAACCAATGCCAGTGCCCCCCACTAACATCTCAGCCGCAACGATCACCAGCCACGCAATCCCAATTGAGATTCTCATACCCGTCATGATCGTGGGCGCTGCGGCAGGCAAGATCACCAACAAGGCCTTGCGCAAAGGCTTAACCTCTAGCGTGCGCGATACATCAATCCATTCTTTGCGCACTGAGGCCACACCAAACGCAGTGTTAATCAGCATCGGCCAAATCGAACAGATAAAAATCACAAAGATGGCCGACACACCAGAGTCTTTCAACGTAAACAGAGCAAGCGGCATCCAGGCGAGTGGCGAAATTGGTTTCAGCACCTGAATAAAGGGATCAAGCGCTTGAAACACCAAGCGCGACATACCAATCAAAAAGCCCAAGGGCACCGCCACCAACGCAGCCAAACCAAAGCCAAGTCCGACTCGCCCCACCGACCAAGCCAATTGAATCCCAATGCCTTTGTCATTTGGGCCCTTGTCATAGAAGGGATCAGAGAGTTGCTCGACCAGCTTTCGTCCGACGTCCATTGGAGTCGGAAACGCTGACTTCTGACCCGATGACGCCGCAGCACCGACTAACTTGGCGTACTCGTCATCAACAGTCTGGGTGCTGGCAAACGGCATCGTACCGATCTGCCACGCAGCCAAAAACACTCCAAAGATCAGCAGCGACAAAATTAAGGCGCGCAGTTTTTCGCTTTTAAGCATCGTTCTTAAACCTTCTTAATCGCAAAACTGTCGAGATACTCTTTGGGCTTGCTTGAGTCAAACACTTTACCCATCACTGTGATGGCTTTAGTGTTGGCTGCTGGCGCCACCAAACCGGCTTGCTCCATTGCACGGCGCGCATCGGTCGCCAAGAACACATCGCGTGCAATTTTTTGATAATCAACTTCGCCCTTGATCTGGCCCCACCGCTGCATCTGAGTCAAGATCCAGATCGCAAATGACTCCCAAGGAAACGGATCAAACCCTGCACGATCTGGCACCTTCTTAACACCACCCAAACCATCAGCAAAAGTACCGGTCAAGACTTGTTCAACCACCGTTAAAGGCTGATTTAAGTAGTTGGGAGTTGAAATCGCTGCAGCAATTTCTTTACGGTTTTCAGCTTTCTGGGCATAGGCGGTCGCCTCGACAATGGCACGTAACAAGGCGCCGTACGTATTGGGGTTTGCTGTCACAAACTCTTTGCTCGCGGCAAACGCACAACAAGGATGACCATCCCACAACTCTTTGGACAACAGATGAATAAACCCGACACCATCAAACACGGCACGCTGATTAACAGGATCTGGTCCTAAAAAGCCATCAATATTATCGGCGCGCAAGTTGGCAACCATCTCTGGTGGCGGCACAACACGTATCTGCACATCGCGATCAGGGTCAAGACCATGCTCAGCAAGGTAGTAGCGCAACAAATAGTTGTGCATTGAGTAGTCGAAGGGGATTGCGAACTTAAAGCCTTTCCAGTCTTTGGGGTTACGCTTGTCTTTGTGTTTCATTGCAAGCGTGATTGCCTGGCCATTAATGTTTTCAATCGCTGGGACGGTATACGGAGTTGGAGTTGCGCCGGCGCCAATTGAAATCGCGATCGGCATTGGTGAAAGCATATGCGCCGCGTCATACTCTTTGTTCATGGTCTTGTCGCGAATCACGGCCCAGCCTGCGGTCTTGATCACTTCAACACTCAGCCCCTGGCGTTTATAAAAGCCCATCGGGTCGGCCATAATGATTGGCGTGGCACAAGTAATTGGGATAAAGCCGATTTTTAAATCTGTCTTCTCTAACTTGCCGCCTTGAGCAAAGGCTTCTTTTGCAGCCGCTAACGGAAACAGCGCAGATAACGCGGCTAGCGCCGTTGGCGCACCCACAGCTTGCAGAAAGCGGCGACGCATGCCGTCTTCAGGAAACACTGCGCGCATCACAGCCTGCTCGACTACCCGCGAAGTCAACGCATCTGACGAGCGCTGATCCACAAGCGAAACGCTGGCTTGGTGCTCAGCCTCAGACTGATGCTGGCCGCAGGCACAGCGCAAACGAACGTTCGAATCAAATGGATTTGAAAATAATGACATCGTGAGCACCCTTTGCGTGAGAACATGACACAGGGTCAAGAGCAAATAGCGTGCCAACTTTATGAAAAAGACTCATGATGGGGCAAAACTAAGCCACTTACCGCACACCATGCCTTGTTTAACGGCGCAATCGCCGATTGATGCGCCTTAACTTAGTGCAAAGACCGTTGAATTGATGAAAATGCACCGAAACAGTGAATCTCTGTATCATCATTAGTGCATCATCACTGCAAAATCGCCACACTCAGATAGCTCTGCGGCCTCAACGCAACCGCATTAGTTCAACTCAAGTAACACCGGCTGATGATCAGACGCTTGGGTCACTTGATTCACCGCAAAACCTTTGACGCGAGGCGCGAGCGAATCGCTAACAAAAAAGAAATCGCAACCAACGGGCTCTGGACCATAGGTACGGTCAAACAACCTGAAGGTGGACGGGTAAGTTGCGCCCGGATGCAGAATATCAAAGCTATTCACAAGGTTGCAGCTAGCGTCTGTTTGAAGCATGGTGGCGTACTCTTCGCTGTCTGGCTCAAAATTAAAGTCACCGCAGATAATTGTGTCGGTAGTCAGGGGCTTAGGTTGATAAGGTGTGCCCTGCTCTGTTTTAGAGGGTTGAGCCGCTAACGCACAGCCTTGCAAATGCAACTCACGCAGCGCTTGCGTTTGTGCGTGGCGCATCACTTGGTTGTAATACTCAAGATGACTGGTGATCAAGCGCACCGGCCCCCAGGGTGCTTGCACGGTGCAAGTCAGTGCAATGCGCTGCATGCTCGGTGTAGGCTGAGTCACCGGCGGATTAGGATAGGGCAAAGGTGTATGTTGCACTTGCCTGACCGGCAACCGCGTCGCGATCAAGTTGCCAAACTGTTGGCGCATCGTGCCGCAAGGCGATAGCTCATCGATAGCCGGGCTAAAAAAAACCTCAAACCCCGGCAGCAACTGTTTCACGATCGCGGGTTGATTCGGCTGCAACGTGCCCGTCAACGCCGTATAGTTGACCGCAACCTCTTGCATGCAAAGCGCATCAAAATCTGCCATCTCTCGGGCGACGTTAAGCACTCGGGCAATATCGACGACGTTGTCTAAACCCTTAAACCACTGCACGTTGTACGTTACGACTTTCATTGAATACCCGCCTGTTCATGCAACCACGCGTTACAGATCAATGATGCTGGCTGATCCATCAATATAGATCTCAATGACGTCGCTGCGACGTCACGGCTATTATTTGATACCCGCCCGCATAAACGACTGAACAAATTGCCGTTGAAAAATTAAAAAACCAATCAAGAGCGGCCCTGAAGTTAACAAGGTTGCCGCGGTAATCACCGACCAATCAATGCCTTGATCGGTTGAAGAGAACACCTGCAACCCGACTGTCAGCGGCCTTGAACCGACCGAGTTGCTTACCACTAAGGGCCATAAGAAATTGTTCCAGTGATAACTGACTGAAACAAGCGCAAAGGCGAGATACGTTGGTTTGGCCAGAGGAATATAAACGTGGCGCAAGACCTGTAAAGACGAGGCGCCCTCCATTTCAGCGGCCTCAACAAGCTCTTTCGGGATTGTTCTAAAGGTTTGGCGTAACAGGAATATCGCGAAGGCTGAAGCGAAGTAAGGCAAACCAATCCCAAACAAGGTATCTACCAACCCTAGCTTGGTTAAACTTTGGTAGTTTCTAACAATTAAAATCTCGGGCATGATCATCAGTTGGATCAGCACCAGCGAGAACAACACGTTTTTGCCACAAAACTCATAGCGGGCAAAGGAGTAAGCTGCCAACGTACACAGCAATAACTGCATCGCTAAAATCGTGCCCACTAACAGCGACGTGTTTAAAAAATAACGTGCAAACGGTGCCGCATCCCAAGCAACCAAAAAATTATTGAACGTTAAAGGTGCCGTCAACACCAACTTAGTCGCAAATTCTGACGGATGAAACGCCGCCCAACAGGCATACAACAACGGCAAAATCCACAACAAGGCCAACACCCACGCCCCCAGTGTTGATAACCATCCAGCGTGTGCACCCTGCGCTCTCATCGGTAGTGTGTCCGGCGATCAAGCACAAAAAACTGTAGCAGCCCGACTAAGGCTAACAGCGCCAACAACACTGCGGTCAATGCCGAGGCATAGCCCTGATCCCAAAATTTAAATCCCACCTCATACAAATAAAACAGCAACAACGATGAGGCATTATCTGGCCCACCCTTGGTCATCACAATAATATGATCGACCATTCTGAACGCGTTGATCAAGGCATTCACCAATACAAAAATAGTGGTCGGCATCAATAGCGGCCATTGAATTCGCCTAAAGAAATACCAACTACTTGCACCTTCGATCTGAGCCGCTTCTTTATAACTGGGGCTAAGGGTCTGCAACGCCGCCAAATAAAAAATCATGAAGAACCCGGCTTCTTTCCAGATCGCCACCACAATGACCGAACCCAATACCAAGTTTGGATCACCTAGCCAGTTCTGGCTAGCAAACCCAAGAACATGCAACACTTGATTAATCAGTCCATAACCAGGTGTATAAAAAAATATCCAGATGTTTGCCACCGCAATCATCGGCAACACAGTTGGTAAAAAATAAGATAAACGTAGAAATTGTCGGCCAGCGATCTTATCGTTCACCCACAACGCCATGCTCACCGAGAGTGCGATTGAAATCGGAATTGTCGCCAAAGCAAACCACAGGTTATTGATTAAAGACTTCCAGAAGATCGGGTCTTCGATCATGCCCTGATAATTATCTAACCCAACAAATACGCTAGCACGCCCCCCACGCGGAGTCGACATCAAACTATCAATCAGTGTGGCCACGGCCGGGTAATGCGTAAAGCCCACCAAAAAAACAAAGGCGGGCAAAAGCAGCAAATACGCGTAAATCTGGTGGCGCAGCGTATACATTATTTATAGTTAACTCAGCGCACTGAGCCCCTAGGGCCGGGACTCAGTGTATGAAGTCTTGCAACAGCAACAAGAGTGATGCTCTTGCCCCCTACTCCCAGCCTTTACTTTTGAAACGGACGCAAAATACGTGTCGCTTCGGCTTGCGCATCCTTCATCGCTTGCTCAGGCGTTTTGGTACCCGTTAACGCCGCTTGCAAGCCGTCGTTCAAGGCTTTCGTCACGCGCTGATTATCGTGGGTTGACAGTTCAGCGACCGCAAAGGGCAATTGATCACGCGCCACCAACGCGGGTGGAAACTCAGCTGCGTACTTCTTCAAAGCAGGCGTTTCGTAAGCCGCAGGCGATACAGCTACGTAACCTGTGTCAATACTCCATTGCGCTGCACGCTCTGGTTGCGTCAACCACTTAGCAAATTTATACGCGCCCTCTTGCTCAGCGGTCGCAGCTTTTTTGAAGATAAAGAAATTGCCGCCACCGGTAGGCGAACCCGCACGCGCACCGGCTGGCAACATCGCAACACCGAAATCAAACTTGGCATTAGTGCGAATATTGGTCAGGTTGCCCGTGGTGGTCCAGATCATTGCTGCTTTTTTCTCCATGAAATCGCGTGGGGTTGTGCCCCACTCAACTACGCCTGGGGGATGAATGCCGTGTTTTTTAGACAAATCAACCCAATAGCTCAGCGCCTGAACAACTTTAGGGTCATCGTACTGAACCTTGGTGCCTTCAGGGTTAGCTAGGATGGCACCACTTTGGGTGCTAAAGCCCTGAAACAGCCAATAGGGAAACCCACTCGAAGGCACTTGAATACCCCACTGCGTGACGTTGCCGCTCGCATCTTTTTTGGTCAGCTTTTGACCCATGCTGATGGTCTCAGCCCAAGTCTTAGGCGGTGTGTTTGGATCAAGTCCGGCGTCTTTAAACGCCTCTTTGTTCCAATACATAACGACTGTTGAGCGCTGAAACGGCACACCCCAGGTTTTATTGCCGAACTGACCGTTCAACATGAAAGCTGGGAAGAAGCTTTTTAACCATTCGCGATCAGCATCGGTTTTAACAAAGTTATCAATTGGCGAAATCGCATCTTCGTCGGCCAGCGTAAACGTATCGGTCGACAGCAAAATGGCGGCAGTGGGCGGTTTGCCTGACTTGTGTGCAGTTAAGACCTTAACAATAGTTTCTTGATAGGTACCCGAGTAAACAGGAACGACGTTGTAGTCGGGGTTCTCTTTATTAAAATCGGCCGCATACTGGTCGATTGTTTTTGTGATGGGCCCGCCCACCGCAACCGGAAAATAAAAAGAAATATCCGTTTTCGCTAACACAGCAGCACTTGTACAAAGCCCCGCTGTCAACAACGCCATACGACTCAGCATGTGTTTCATCTTTAATCCTCGTTAGTTTAAATACGTCGTCCATCTTCATCGAACCAGTGCAGGTTCGCTGGGTTCCAACTCAGTTGCACTTCACCTTGCACGTCCAAGGCGTGTTTACCTTGGGCGCGCACAGCCAACAATTGAGAGCCAACGCGCGCGTGCAACAAGAGGTCGGCTCCCGTAAATTCTGTCTTTTCAACGGTAAAACTCGGGCCTGCACCAAGCACAATGTCTTCAGGGCGGAGCCCGAGGCGAACCGCCCCTGCCGGTGCGGTGACCGCAAGGCTGCTGGCGGCAATACACCCTCTCTCAAGCGCGAGAATATTCATGCGAGCACTACCAATAAACTGCGCCGCAAACAACGTGCCGGGCCGTTGATAGATCTCAAACGGCGTAGCCACTTGCTCGACCCGCCCACGGTTTAACAACACCACGCGATCAGCCATGCTCATAGCCTCAGTTTGATCATGCGTGACATACACCACCGACAAACCCAGCTTGAGTTGCAAGGCGCGCAACTCGTGACGCATCTCTTGACGCAGTTGTGCATCAAGATTTGACAGAGGCTCGTCCATCAAACAGAGCCGACTATCGGCCACCAAGGCACGCGCAAGGGCCACGCGTTGCTGTTGACCTCCTGATAACTGACCCGGCTTGCGTTCTTGATAAGCCGTCAGACTTAACAGATCAAGCACCTTTTTTAGGCGCGACTGCAACTCAACATTGGGTACCCGCCGCACGCGCAAGCCAAACACAATGTTTTCGGCAACAGACAAATGCGGAAACAAGGCGTAGTTTTGAAACACCATCGACACGCCGCGTTGCGAGGACGGAACCTGCGTCACATCATGATCAAAAATCTTGATCTGCCCGGTTGTAGGGCTTTCAAGCCCCGCGATCAACCGTAAGGTGGTGGTTTTGCCGCAACCCGAGGGTCCGAGCAAGACTGAAAATTCACCAGCGGCAAGCGTCAAGTCCGTCGGATGCAATGCTGTCGTGGCATCCCAACTTTTACTGACGCTAGCAAAACAGACAGCGGTCATCGGCAACACTCGTCTCAGTATTTAATAATTATTCGATCTCAGCGTCTCACCAACCGCGTTGCCAGTAAAGCTCTCCGCTTTCGATGAATTAATCGTAACGCAATTTAGATGACAGGTATGTGACAGCGTATATTTTTATGCTGCAGCGCAAAATTCGAGCGCTACTCATTGCAAGCCGCAGGGGTTATCATCTTTGCACGTAAGCCGCTCAGCGCTTACTTTGGACCAACCCCTTTCATGCCACAGACGAACAGTACCCTCCGTATTTGGGATTTGCCCACTCGCTTGTTTCATCTTGCCTTGGCGCTATGCGTCACGGGTTCGATCGTAACGGTCAAGCTGGGTGGGCTTTGGATGGATTGGCACGTACGCTTGGGCATTGCCTCACTTGCACTCATTACCTTTAGGCTAATTTGGGGCTTGATTGGCCCACGCTACGCCCGGTTTTCACAGTTCTACGCCTCACCCCGTCGGGTGTGGACGTACTTCAGAGTGCCCACCAAACATGCCGGGCATAACCCCTTGGGCGCTTGGTCTGTCTTTGCCATGTTGGCAATTATTGGCTGGCAAGGCACGAGC
>CALCPT010000202.1 GCA_937897265.1 uncultured Alcaligenaceae bacterium | reverse complement strand
CCATCAATGACCTCAGCGGTCACCTCTTCACCGCGGTGCGCCGGTAGGCAAT
This sequence comes from uncultured Alcaligenaceae bacterium, assembly GCA_937897265.1. Lineage (GTDB taxonomy): Bacteria > Pseudomonadota > Gammaproteobacteria > Burkholderiales > Burkholderiaceae_B > Zwartia. The sequence goes on along the minus strand of CALCPT010000202.1, from coordinate 8,890 downwards.
GCATGAAAAGCGCTGTAGGGGTTGCCTGCGCCATCATATCTTGGTCGACACACCAGTCTGCAAAGGCCTTGCGGCGTTCTTCGTTTTCGGCCTCGTAGCCCATGCTGGTCCAAACATCAGTCGTGACGAGATGAGCGCCCTTGCAGGCTTCGTTGGGGTCGGCAAACTCTTTGACGACACCTGGTTTGACGGAGGTCAAGCGAGCCGGATCCAGCAGATAGCCGGTTGGTGCAGAAACATGAAGCGTAAAGCCTAGCAGTTCAGCCGCCTGAATCCAGGTGTAGGCCATGTTGTTGGCGTCACCGACCCAGGCGACGATTTTGCCACTCAGGCTGCCTCGTGCTTGGATGTAGGTAAAGACATCAGCCAAAATCTGGCACGGATGAAACTCGTTGGTCAACCCATTGATGACTGGTACGCGCGAGTGCGCAGCAAAGGTTTCAAGACGCGTTTGCTCAAAGGTTCGAATCATGACGAGATCGACCATGCGTGAGACCACGCGAGCGGTGTCTTCGATCGGCTCGGAGCGGCCCAATTGCGAGTCGGTGGTCGTGAGGTGAATCACTGACCCGCCCATCTGATACATGCCCGCCTCGAAAGAGACTCGGGTGCGGGTGCTGGCTTTTTCAAACACCATCGCCAATGTACGGTCGTGCAGTGGGCGATGTGGCTCGTAACGTTTGAATTTGTCTTTGATGAGCTTGGCGCGTTCAAGCACGTAAAGCAATTCGTCTTTGCTGAGGTCTTGCAATTGTAGAAAATGCCGAAGCGAGCCGGCGTTAGGTACGGCGTTTGACATGATGGACTCGATAAAGTTGTCAGTCCTGAGCCGCACGACCTGACGCTATGTTTGAGCGTCAGGTCGTGTCAGTGCAGGTTAAGCGGTTTCGGCGTTAAACGCCTTGATCAAAGGCACCAAAATCTTGACGATTTCGTCGGCCTCAGCTGCAGTCAGAATGAGTGGAGGTAACAGACGCACCACGCGGTCGCGCGTGACGTTAATCAGTAACCCTGCCTCGAGCGCGCGCGCGGTCAACACACCGCAGGGCTTTTCAAGCTCGATCCCCAACATCAACCCTTGGCCTCGCACTTCGCGAACGCCTGGTGTGCCCGTCAGGGCTTTGCCAAGCTCGGCCTTGAGATACGCGCCAACAGTTGCCGCGTTTTCAAGAAGTTTGTCTTCTTCGAGCGCGCGCAAGGTAGCAATGCCGGCTGCACTCACCAAGGGGCTGCCACCAAAGGTTGTGCCGTGGCTGCCAGGGCCCAGCACGCCAGCAGCAGGGCCACAGGCGCCGATCGCGCCAATGGGCACACCACCGCCTAAGCCTTTTGCAAAGACGACGACATCGGGCAGAATCTCGGCCCATTGGTGCGCCAACCATTTGCCAGTGCGACCAATGCCTGATTGCACTTCATCAATCATCATGAGCCAGCCGCGCTCTGTACAGAGCGCACGCAACGCTTTGAGATTTTGCACGTCGATGGGGCGAATACCGCCTTCACCTTGTAAGACTTCAAGGAGTACGGCAACCACGCGAGGCTCAGCATCGCCAGCCGCTTTGATGGCAGCGATGTCGTTGTAAGCGACTTTGATAAAGCCACCTGGCAAGGGGCCAAATCCCGTGCGCGCTTTCTCGCTGTCGGTTGCGGCGAGCGTGCCGATAGTACGGCCGTGCCATGAAGACTCCATGGTGATGATGGTTGGCAGATCGTTGCCTTTTTTGTAGCCGTAATAGCGAGCCAGTTTGATGGCCGCTTCGTTAGCTTCGGCGCCGCTGTTACCAAACACGATCTCAGTCATGCCTGACATTTTGGTCATGCGTTGAGCGAGTTCTTCTTGTTCTGGGACTTCGTACAGATTGGAGACATGAATGACGCGCGCGGCTTGCTCGCTGATTGCAGCAACCAGTTTGGGGTGAGCATGCCCCAGGCATGACACGCCAATGCCCGCCATCGCGTCGAGATAGCGTCGGCCCTTGGTATCCCATAGCCAAACGCCTTTACCGTGGGTAAAGGCTACTGGAAGACGGGAATACGTATTGGAAAGGGCAGATGTCATGGCCGAGGCTCCGTAAGGTGCCCGTTATGCAGGATCGCATATCGGGGTGTAAAACATCAATCATATACAATCTAGGCGACAGAGGCGCGAATCAGAAGTTTGCGGGCTCTGAATCGGCTACGCGAGTTGTGCATGACAGCAGAAGTTCGTTATTTTGTCATTTATGGTGTGACAGAATCAGGTAGTACTTTTAGGCCCAGCGACTGGGCTGAGCGGCTTGCTGGCGTGCTTGCACCATACCGCCCGCCTGGTACCCTAGGCGGCTACATCTCATACTCGCCCTACGCAGTGCCTTCAACTCTTAATGGGCAACGTTGCGTCGTCGTTGACGGTCGTTTACGTGATCTTGAGCCTTTGGCGTGGCAGTTCGTGCATGATTTTGCACACGACAATCAGCTTAAAACGCAAGCTGACTTGCCCGAAGATCCCTTAGCCCGACACGCTTCTTAGCCCGATACTCTTCGGGGCATTAAGCACAAAGGCGCATGGTGGCGCCCTTGTGCTCTGGACTAGACGGGCATCTGCCTCGTAAAGACGGCTAAATGGCGAGCGGTGTGACTAGCTTGCCATGCGTAAACATGCTGTGCAGATTATCCAGCACGCAGTCGGTCATGGCGCGACGTGTTTCGTGTGTAGCACTCGCAACGTGTGGCATCAATACGACATTGTTGAGTGTTTTGAGCTGATCCGGCACTTTGGGTTCATGTTCAAACACGTCAAGCCCAGCACCACCGAGCTCACCCGAGGTTAATAGGCGCACCATCGCTTGCTCGTCAATTACCGATCCACGTGCGATATTAATCAGTCGACCCGAGGGGCCAAGTGCTCGCATGATCTCTTCGTTGATCAGGTGCTTGGTACTAGCGCCGCCAACCGTGGCAAGCACTAAAAAGTCACTTTCACGCGCAAGTTCAAGCAGTGAGGCTTGATAGGTGTAAGACACATCTGAGCGTGGTTTGCGGTTGTGATACGAGACCGTCATGTCAAAACCCAGACCGCGGCGCGCGATCGCTTCGCCAATGCGTCCTAAGCCAACGATCCCGAGCTTTTTGCCACTGACACGCGCGCCAAGAGGAAGGGTGCCGGTTTTGTTTTCCCAGTGATTTTCGCGGACGAAGCGATCTCCCCAGCCAATGTTGCGTGCGCACGCCAGCAGCAAGCCCCAGGCGATATCGGCCACGCAATCGTTTAAGACATCAGGTGTGGTGCTGACTTGAATCTTGCGTGCAGCGGCACTTTCAAGATCGATTTTGTCGTAGCCGACCCCCCAGGTGCAAATCGCACGTAACTTGGGCAGGGCAGCGATAATTTCGGTGCTGCAACCAAAGTTGGCGGTTGTTGCAATCACTTCAATACGGTTCGCATGCTCGCGTAAGAAGGCGGCTTTGTCGGTCGCTTTCCAGTACTCAAGCACTTCATAGCGCTCTGCGAGTTCGCCGTCGGCGGGGGCGTGGCCATTAAAGGACCCAATTTGTAGAATCAGTGGTTTAGTCATGAAGGCGAACCTATCGTTTGAGATTGAATCGTGAGCAGTGCAATGCGCTCTTGCGTGTGGTGACGCTTAGGACCAGAGCCAACAGGGCATCGGCTAGAGGATGAATTAGAACAGGCAGTTCATCTCTGTGTAAAGAGATTCGGTATGTTGTGTAGGGCGTTAGGACAAAAAACAAAGCAGCCCAAGTGGGCTGCCTGTACGAAAAACTTTAAGCCAGTCTGGCGTGGCAGTTTGGCTTAACGTTTTTGTTTGTTTATGTCTGCGAGGGCAGGATTGACTGCCATGCAAAAAAAAGCACTTGCCGAAACGCTAAAAAGCGTTGATCGACTAGCTGAAGTCTTAGGCCAGAGCTTTGACGGCAGCAGACAAACGGCTTTTATGACGTGCGGCTTTGTTTTTGTGGATGATGTTTTTATCAGCCACGCGATCAATGACGCTAGTTGCTTTTTGCAAGACATCAGCAGCAGCTGATTTATCACCAGTTTCAATCGCGGTACGCACGCGCTTGATAGCGGTACGCAGCATTGAGCGCAGGCTTGAATTGTGCTTGTTCAGCGCAACAGATTGGCGTGCACGTTTGCGGGCTTGGGCGGTATTGGCCATGTTCTAAATTCTTTGAAAGAGTGAAAGTTGCAGCAAAGTCCACAATTCTAGCACTAAGCCTCTGTTTTGCCAACTGTATTTGCACTAGGCACGCGTCTGAAGTGCCGAGGGCGCAGACCAGTTGCCGCTAAGACGGCAAAATAAGCGAAGCCGCCTACGACAAACACCGCACCGAGGGCTGCAATACGAAGCAAAGGGGTGTGCTGCAGACCCAGCCAGTCGATGTTGCGCGACGCCCACCAGAGCGGCACGGCCAGTGCGACCAGGCCCAAACCTTGCTGTACAAAAAAACGAAGCCAGCCCTTGGCTGGTTGGTAAATGCCTTTACGCCGTAGGCCAATCAGTAGGGCCAGTGCGTTGAGGCAGGCTCCTAGGCCGATTGCTAACGCTAGACCCGCGTGCGCGAGCCACGGGACTAAAACCACATTGAGCAGTTGGGTCAAGAGCAGCACCGCGATGGCGATTTTGACTGGGCTGCGAATATCTTGTTTAGCGTAAAAACCGGGTGCGAGGATCTTGATACTGAGCAGGCCGACCAGGCCGACCGAATAGGCCATGACTGCCAGCCGGGTTTGTTGGACATCGGCTGGTGAAAAGGCGCCATAGTGAAAGAGGGTTGCCACTAACGCGTCTGCGAGCATGACCATGCACACAGCGGCTGGTAAGCCAAGCAGCAGCATCAGGCGCAGGCCCCAGTCGAGCAGGGCGCTATAGCGTTGGGTATCTTGCTCGGCGTGCGCCCGTGTCAGGCTTGGTAGTAAGACCGTACCAAGCGCTACCCCCACGAGTGCGGTCGGAAACTCCATGAGGCGGTCGGCAAAAGATAGCCAACTGACGCTTCCGGCGGCCAACCAGGTGGCAATGTTGGTATTAATGAGCAACGAGATTTGCGCAACCGACACGCCCAGGGTGGCCGGTAACATCTGTCGCATGATTCGCCGTACCAAGGGATCTTGCAACGCCGGTCTGACCGGGCCAATTAAATGCGGACGCAGGCTCAGGCGCGAGAGTGCCCACCACTGGACGGCGAACTGCGCCACCCCTCCTAGCATGACGCCCGCGGCAAGGGCGTAGATGGGACGGCTAAAAAAACCTGATAAAAACAGGCTTGCGCCAATCATTGACAGATTCAGTAGGGCGGGCGTGATTGCAGGCACGGCGAAGCGTCGCCAGGTATTTAAGACGCCCGAGGCAAAGGCTACCAGTGACATGCAGATAATGTACGGAAACATTAATCTAGTCATCCAGACGGCAGCCTCAAAGTCAGTTGCACGCGATGCGGCGGTCAAGCCGCTGGCCATTGCCGCAACCACCAGCGGTGCACCCAGCACGCCTAGCAAGGTCACGATGCATAGCGCTAGAAATAGTGTTCGAGCGACTCGGTCTAACAGTTGTTTGATTTCTGGTGTGTCGTGCGCATTGCGCGCTTGGCCCAATATTGGTACGAAGGCTTGCGCGAAGGCCCCTTCGGCGAAGAGGCGGCGTAACAGGTTGGGGATTCTAAAGGCGACCCAGAACGCATCGGTCAGTGCGCTTGCCCCAAATGCTCGGGCAATCATGACGTCGCGCACCAAGCCAGTGATGCGTGATAACAGAGTCAGGCTGCTGACGGTGGCAGCGGCCCGCAACAGACTCATTTTGGCGGCATGCGAATCGCACCGTCTAAGCGAATCGTCTCACCGTTCAACATCTCGTTGGTCACAATCTGATGCACAAGCTTGGCGTAGTCTTCTGGGCGACCAAATCTTGAGGGAAAGGGGATGCTTGCGGCTAAAGAGTCCTGCACGGCCTGCGGCATCCCAAACATCATCGGGGTGCCGAAGATGCCAGGTGCGATGGTGCAGCAGCGGATCCCCTGAGGGGCCAAATCGCGTGCGATTGGTAAGGTCATGCCGACTACGCCAGCCTTAGAGGCGGCATACGCAACTTGACCGATTTGACCGTCATAGGCGGCGACTGAGGCGGTATTAATCAAAACACCACGCTCGCCGGTCGGCTCGGGCTCGTTTTTCCCCATCGCTTCGGCGGCGATACGAATCATATTAAAGCTGCCGATCAAATTGATGCTGATCACTTTTTGAAACATATCAAGCGGATGCGCGCCTTGTTTGCCAACGGTGCGGGCGGCAGGGGCGATACCGGCGCAATTGACTAAGCCAAACAGCTTGCCTAAAGATAGCGCCTGAGCAACGGCGGCACGCGCGTCTTGCTCTTGCGTCACGTCGCAGTGAATGTAGGATTGCCCCAGTTCAGAGGCGAGCGCTTGTCCAGCTTCGTCTTGTACATCGGCAAGCACAACACGCGCGCCATGTTGTGTGAGCATTTTGGCTGTACCGGCACCTAAGCCTGAGGCACCACCGGTGACGATGAATACTTTATTTGCGATGTCCATGATTTAACTTTGAGCAGAGTGAAACGGACGCTGCGCCGAGGCGCGGCGTCGTAAAAATTACCGAAGCGCGGCAGAGATGCGCGCTTGGATGTCTTGAACCGAACCCACGCCCTGTACCTTGCGATAGCGAGGTGCCTTGGCATCTGACTCGGCCCATACTGAGTAGTAATCGACCAGTGGGCGTGTTTGATTTTGGTAGACAGTCAGTCGATGACGCACGGTCTCTTCTTTGTCGTCATCGCGCTGCACCAGTGGCTCGCCTGTCAAGTCGTCAAGTTCGGCGACCTTTGGGGGATTAAAGGTGAGGTGGTAGCTGCGACCGCTTGCGGGGTGCACGCGCCTGCCACTCATGCGTTCAATGATGTCTTGCTCGGGCACTTCAATTTCGATGACGAAATCCAAGGCAACCTTTGCATGCTTCAATGCATCTGCCTGCGGGATCGTGCGCGGGAAGCCGTCAAACAGGTAGCCCTTGCTACAGTCTGGCTGCTGCAAGCGGTCTTTTACTAAGCCAATGATGAGCTCGTCTGAAACCAGGCCACCACTGTCCATGATCTTTTTAGCTTCAAGTCCTAGCGGGGTTCCGGCTTTGACCGCTGCGCGCAGCATGTCACCCGTTGAAATTTGCGGGATGCCGTAGTGCTGGGTAATGAAAGCCGCTTGTGTGCCTTTACCGGCGCCTGGTGGGCCAAGCAGAATAAGCCGCATGAGAACTCCTGGTGTCGTAAGTGAGTCGTAAAACTGCCGTCATTATGCCGCATCGCCGCTGACCTTGCCCCGGCTCGGGCTTAAGGCTTACCCTCAGGTGTCGGCTCGCGTGCTGATTAACCGTCTGACTCTGACGAGGTCTTCAGGCGTATCGATGCCCGCGCCGGGATGCGAGTCAATTTTCAAGACCGAGATGCCATAGCCGTGCTCGAGTGCCCGCAATTGTTCAAGCATCTCAAGACGTTCAAGCACGCCGGGGCTTAATTCAGGAAAACACTTCAAAAACTCGACGCGGTAGGCATACAGACCAATATGATGCAATGCCGGAAAATCACGCGTTAGCGTGCGGTGTTCTGTTTGAAAGCCGTCGCGATCCCACGGGATAGGGGCCCGAGAAAAATACAGTGCTCGATCGCGTTGGTCGCAGACGACTTTGACAACGTTGGGATTAAAAAGGCTTGTCACCTCGGTCAGCGGGCTCGCACAGGTGGCGATCGCGGCTTGGGTGTCTAGTGTTAATTGTTGAGCCACGCGATTAATCAGTTGCGGATCGATCAGTGGCTCGTCTCCCTGTACGTTCACGACAATGGTCTGGTCCGTCAGCCCTAATTGTGTGGCGGCCTCGGCTAGACGATCTGTGCCCGAGGGGTGATCGACGCGTGTCATCAGTGTGTCGATACCGGCCGCACGGGTAGCTTGCGCGATATCTGCATGGTCGGTCGCGATCACAACCCGCGCGGCCTTTGAGGCGAGCGCCTGCTCAGCCACTCGCACCACCATGGGTTTGCCGTCTAGGTCGGCAAGCATTTTTCCTGGCAGGCGAGTCGACGCTTGTCGCGCTGGAATCACAACAATAAACGAGGTTGAAGCTTCAGGCGCGGCTACATAGCGAGAGTTCACGGCTGTGTCGCCCTGTGGTTAGCGAGAATGACTGCCAGAGGGGGGCGCGAGCTCGCTGTCTGGCTCAGTGTCAGTGTGAGAGCTTGCGCTGGCATCCTCTTCGGCGCCGAGGCTGCGTGCTTGGGCTTCGAGCATAACTGGAACCCCATCGCGTACCGGGAAGGCCAAACGATCACCCCTACAGGTTAACTCTGTATGGCTGGCGTTAGGGTAAAGGCGGCCTTTGCAAAGAGGGCACACCAACAGATCGAGTAAACGTGTTTCCATGGTTCTATTGTAATCACTCGGGCTGCGATGTTGCGCGGCGAGTCAGGTGCGTTGAGAGCGAAGTTACCCAACGCGGGTCAGAAAAGACGGCTTGCGTGTCGACCACCCAAATCCTAGGGTCTTGCACCGAGCGGCATTTGACAGCATCTTTGGTCGTGATGAGCAGCAGGTCAGCGTGTTGGGCGTCAAAGAACGCGGCATCAAGCGAGTGGTGGTCGGGTAACCCGACCTGGCTTTGATACTGAATTGCTATCCGATCTAAAGATTTAAAAAATCTATCCGGTTCACTTATTGCCGCAATGGCGTAAGAAGTCTTGTTTTGCTGAAATTTTATAAATTCTTTAACGGATATATTTATTTTTTTATCTAAAGAACGTACGCCAGCCATTTGAAGCCACATGGACAATTCAGTAGGTTGCTTGCGTGCTTGTCGTGTTGAGGTTGTTGCGAGGGACGATAACGCTTC